>JBATHN010000711.1:0-5786 GCA_049666885.1 Desulfobacterales bacterium | reverse complement strand
TTCGGTCGATACTGAGATTGGCCGAAGGGGCGATGCCGACGCCGCCGGCCACCGCCGGCCCCAAGTCGGATAGAATATCGCCGAAAAGGTTGCTGCCGACCACCACGTCGAACCAGTCCGGATGCAGGACGAAATGGGCGGTGAGGATGTCGATGTGGAATTTGTCCTGCCGGATGTCCGGATACTTTCGGCCGATAAACTCGAAGCGTTCATCCCAAAACGGCATGGTGTGCAGGATGCCGTTCGACTTGGTGGCCGATGTCAGGTGTTTGTCCGGTCTTCTTTGGGCCAGTTTAAATGCAAATTCGATGACGCGGTCTACACCGCGCCTGGTGAACACACTCTCCTGCATCACGACCTCGAGGTCAGTTCCGGCGAAAAGCCGTCCGCCGATTTCCGAATACTCGCCTTCGGTGTTTTCGCGCACCACCACAAAGTCGATCTCCTCCGGGCGGCGGCCCGCCAGCGGGCTCTCGATGCCCGGCAGCAGACGCACCGGCCGGAGGTTGACATACTGGTCGAAACCTCTTCGGATGGGCAGCAGCAAGCCCCAAAGAGAAACGTGGTCCGGTACCTTCGGATCGCCCACCGCACCCAACAAAATGGCATCGAAGCCTTTCAGCCGCTCCAGACCGTCGGCAGGCATCATTTCACCGTGCCGTAGGTAGTAGCCGCAAGAATAGGGAAAGGTGGTTAACTTCGTGCCGAAACCGTATGCGGCGGCCAGGGCCTCGAGCACCCGAACCCCTTCGGGGATTACTTCTTTGCCGATACCGTCGCCCGGTATGAGGGCGATTCTGTATTCCATGGTTACTCCCTTATAACAGACAGGCCAAAACGTTCCGGGTGACACATTCATTTATCTGATACCGAGGACGCTCCTTGTATTTCAGCGCTGATCAGGTCGATTACGGTGACCTCGGGTGTGGAAAGAAAGCGGATCGGCGGGCCCCACGTGCCCGATCCCCGGCTCACGTAGAGTCGCGCGCCGGCGCCGAGTTCCAGCAAACCGGCAGACTTGGGGTACATCAGGTCAATCAAGACGGTGAAAGGAAAGATCTGACCTTTGTGGGTGTGTCCCGACAGCTGAAGATCGAAAAGGCCGACAGACTCATCGTCGGGCAGGGGGCGGTGCTTCAGCAGGACGGTGAAGGCGGACCGGGGAAGATCGGTCAAGAGGGACTTTTCAGAGACCTTGCGTCCGGTGCCGAAACGGTTGCCGGCCGGGTCATCCACGCCGACGAGATTCAGCACCCCCGATACCCTCAGTGCCTTTCCGCGTAGAACCGTGAATCCGGCCTTTTGGGTGAAATTCAAGGCAGTACCGATCCCGGCATAAAACTCGTGATTGCCCGTGACGGCATATTTGCCCAGGGGCGTTCGAACCTGCCGGATTCGATCGGCCAGGCCCGCCAGTTCGTTCAACTGGCCGTCCACCAGGTCGCCGGTCGACACCAGCAGATCCGGGTGGGCGGCATTGACGCATTCCAAGATTTTTGCCAATCTGTTTTGCCTGACGATCAAACCGAGATGGACGTCCGAAATCTGGACGATTCTCACCCTGCCGATGTCGCGCGGTATTTTGGCCGTTTGAATCGCGATCCGTTCGGTGCGGATATTCAGAGCCTGGAAAAATCCAAATATCGCAACCGATAGAGCCAGGATCAGCGGTGCAAAAAAATTCAGGTGCGGCGAGGGCATGAGACGGGACATGTCTACCCGGGCAGCGCCCTGGATGATCAGCATCAGGACACGGTAGAAGTCCAGCACCAAAGCGCAGGACACGAAGAGAAACAGCAGGCCCATCCAGACATAGCCGATGTGTGCCAGAATACGGGCGAGTGTCGGCCAGGCGTTTCTTTCCAGGAGTCGGACAAGGAGCGGGGCCAGCACCATCATGATCATGAAAAGCGTCAAACCGGATAGGGTCCAGGGGCCCGGTTCGAGGGCCCGCTTCAATTTGGCAAAACCGTAGAGGTGCAGGAGTCCGTAAAGACCGAAAAAGGCGATAAAAAAAATGTTGACTCCTTTCATGTGTCAACACCCGTGAATGGGTTCATCGCGGACGAGCCGCCGAATGGTGGCGCGTCAACATATCTGGCCGCAGGCATCCAATTTGATAGAAGAGATAACTTTTAAGTTTCGGTGAAAAATTCCAAATCGCAAATAACAAATTACAAACAAATCACAATGACCAAAATTCAAATTTACAAACCTGTTTGGGTCATTGGGTATTGAAATTTGGGATTTTCTTGGTATTTGGTGCTTGGGATTTGAGATTTCTGAATACCTCAATACCCGGGATAGTATCTCTAAAAATGACCTTTATATCGGGTATAACACCGTTAAATTTCATACAAGGGCCATGAGTGTTTAACTGGGAACCATGAACGTTGAACGGATTAACCTAAAATAGTTTTAACACAGCGGGCAAAAAATACAAATACTCGATCCTTTGCTTCCGAAGAACCGGGAGATGAAAAAAAATATTTTTTGCAAGGTGAGGCGGCAAAAATCATTTTTCTTTACTTTTTCATATAAATTTCATACTGTTATAGTTTAAGGCCTATAATATGAAAGGGTAATCAACGGAAATTGATTCGGATGAAAACCAATGAACGGGTTTCCAAGATCCTGTTTGACAAGCGCGATCATGAGCTGCTGGGCATCGTCACCGATGTTCTGAACCGGGACAGGACCCTCGAGTATACCCGTAAAACATATTACCCCTTCTTCCATCCCAGCGGCATAAAGGAAATGGTCGAGTCGAAGGGGCTACGGATCGCCTATGCCGTGGTTCACCTCCTCAGTTCGCTCGAAATCGGCGGAGTGGACGATCGGCTCAGCGCCCTGCGCTCGCTACACGACGAGATTCTGGGCACCGCCGGCGGCAGTATGCCCAAGAACACGGCCCGGGTGTTGCTGGAGATCATGAAAGAGCTCGTCAGGGCCCATGGCGACTATCGCCGGCAGCTGGAGCTGGCCCATAACTTCCGGATAACGGCCGCGGGCAAGCCGCGGTTCGTTCGACGGCAGCTTCGCCGCTACCATTTGCTCGAGATGCCGGAGGAATGGAACCAGATTGCCTTCGACGATCACGTCCACGATGTGAACACCAAGGGGCGCAAATCATCCACCCACTTGATCATGGACGCCTGGATCAAAGGTATTCGGCGCCTGCGTGTCATTCACTACAATTTTATCGAGCCGCGTTTCGCAGCCGAACTGCTGGAGGCAGCCGCCATAATGGGGATCGATGTGCGCATCGGCATCGAGTTTTCAGCCCGCTTTCGTGGCAAATACGTACAGGTCATCTGGGTACCGCGCGGATTTCCCGACTCGCAAGCCTTTTTGTGCTTTCTGGCCGAAAATGACGTCATGCAGTTAATGGAGGCCGGACGCGAGGTCTCGGTTTATCAGCAGGCCTATGTCATGGCGCTTTTGCGGGAGTTCAATTGCTCGCACCGACAGGTGATCGCCGCCGACTATAGAATCGATCTGCCGCCAATCGATGAGACTGCATTTCTAAAATTCACGGCCCTCGGTCAGAAATCGAAACTGCACCTGTCCAAATTCCTTCATCAGCAAATTTTATCTGCCCTCCAGAAGCGCGTCGCGGCCTTGCGCGGCCAGTACCACAGCGCCGAAGCGGAGCGGCAGCGCGAAATCGCCGCGGAGATCGTCGGTCTCAATCGCCTCGACATCGAACAGCTCCTGGAAGGCTACTTGAGGCCTGAAAAATACGCGGCCATCCCCAATCCGAATGTGCCCTCCGACGGCCCTGAGGTCCCGGAGCTTTTGCGGCTGTCCCCCTGCGCGCTGATCCAAAAGATCTCACGGCTGCACTCCGGTCACCGCATCACCCTCAACCTCAGCAATCTGAGGGTGCCGGACGTGTTGGAATTGCTCTACGATTGCGAGGGCCTGATCACCCGGCTTGAAATCTTCAACCTGAAGGACTATGCCGCCGGTCAAACCGCCCACCTTACCGGCATCAGCGAGCTGCAGCAGGCGCTCAACGAAGGGAGCGTCATCACACTCAAGCGTGTGATCCGCAAGATAATCGACGGCCTGGAGCACGCAAACGACGTCGATCGGATAGAACGGATCTCGAAGCTGACCACTATTCTGCACGATATTCTCTATTTCAAATCCCTGTACGAAGGGACGCCCCTGAAAGCCCGGATCGGCAGCGACTCTACCGGTCGATCTCCACGGGTGCACGGAATGGGGCTTGCCGTTCTCGAAACGTTGCCGCAACGGGCGCAGAAAGAGGTGGTTCAGCGGGCCGGAAAGACCCGCGAATTCATTCCGATGACGATGACCGCTTTCAGGCGCCTGACCTTTGTGCCTTACGAGAGCACCGGTCGGTTCGTTCGGGCTTTTAATCGTGCGGCCGCGCGCCTGCCGGTTTTGCGCTGGCTGGGCCACAGGAAGGTCGAAGGCTGGGATGTGCAGGATGCTTCGATCCGCATGAAGATCCCCGGTAATATCGTCACCTTGGGGGGGGTCCAGAAGGAGATCACAAATGAGCTGTACCTCGAGCCCCATCGGACGGCGTCCAACCACAGGCGGGTTTCATGGCGCTACATGAACACCCGGTTGAAGAACAGCTTGAAGGTATTGATCGGGTTCATCCCCGCCTTTGCCACTTTCGCTTTAACCAAGGACTGGTGGGTGCTGGCATACGGCGGGGCTTTCATCTGGTTCGGCATTACCGGCCTGCGCAACATTCTGCAGTCAGTCCTGGGCGGTGGCGGCCTCAGGCGCTCACCGCTTCTGCGCTGGAACAGTTACGTCAGTTGGGAGCGTCTGACCGATTCGTTGCTCTACACCGGTTTCTCGGTGCCGTTGCTCGACTATTTGGTGAAAACCGTCATTCTCAATCGGGGCTTCGGCATCACGACGGCCACCCATCCGTATGAGCTCTATACCTACATGGCGCTGGCCAACGGTATCTACCTCTCCAGTCACAATGCCTTTCGCGGGTTCCCGCGCGCGGTGATCGTGGGCAATTTTTTCCGCAGCGTCCTTTCGATTCCAATCGCCATTCTTTTCAACGCCGCAATCGGCGCGAGCCTGGCCGCCGGTGGGGTCGCCGGGATCGATGCCATCCTTCAGAAGTGGGCCGCCATCATCTCAAAAGCCGCTTCGGATTTTGTTGCCGGTATCATTGAAGGACTCAGCGATCGCTACAGCAACATCCACCTCCGGTTTCGAGATTACCGCAAGAAGTTGGCCGACCTGCTGCGGGTCTACACACAGCTCGAAATTCTTTTCCCCGAGACCGGCACCCGTGACATCCTCAACCGCCCCCGCCGGATGTCGGCCAAGGACAGTGCCGAAGCACGCGATCTGGAAAAAATTGTCATGATCCACGTCCTCGACATGCTCTACTTCTGGATGTACCAGCCGCGGGCCCGTACCGCCCTGCTGCGCCTGCTCGGCACCATCAGCGAGGAAGAGCGCCAGATCCTGGTGATTTCACAATTTGCCCTGGACCGCAACCGGGAGATCAGTCAGATGTTCATCGACGGGGTGCTCGGCAAGGACTTCGCGCGGGCGCTCTCCTTCTATCTTTCCCGTTCGCCGGAATACCTGGAGATGATGAAGAGGCTCTCCGATTAAGGGCCCCGGCAAAAAATAATTCCACCTCTTACTTGTCTTATGGCCCGCCTACTGCGTTACATCCACCCACACGTATCCCGATATGCGCAGGTGGATGTGCCTTGTAGACAAACCATAATCCGGCGCAATCGTGTGGAATTATTTCTTACCGTGACCCT
>JBATHN010000710.1:0-3380 GCA_049666885.1 Desulfobacterales bacterium | reverse complement strand
GGATTGCGCTGCACACGCACTTGTCGACCCAGAACAATCCCTACCTGCACGAGATCACACCGGAGAACGTTTTGTGGATCAACACGCGCAAGGCGGCCGAACGGGGTATCAAAAACAACGACGTCGTCGAGGTGACGTCCGAAAAGGGTGCCGGCAAGATCAAGGCCTTCGTCACCGATATGATTCATCCGGAGACGGTCTTCATGCTGCACGGTTTTGGTCACGAAGCCAAACTGGCATCAAGGAGCTACAACAAGGGGGTGTCCGACAGCCTGCTGCAGAAAAATGTCTCGGATATCATCGGCGGCAGTCCGGCCCTGCACGAAACCTTCGTAACCGTCAACCCGGCATAAAACCTGTTTACGATTGCCGTCAGCTGGAGGAATTCAATGAGCAAGTATTACCTTTTTCAGGATACCAAGAAGTGCATCGGCTGTCACACCTGCACCATTCAGTGCAAGAGCCATAAGAACCTGCCGGTGGGTCCCCGGATCAGCCAGATCATCGCCGTGGGGCCGAAATTTGTCGGTGGTCTGCCGCGGGCCTCTTATGTCTTCATGCCCTGTTTTCATTGTGAAGACCCATGGTGTGTCGCCGCCTGCCCGACCGGCGCGATGCAGAAACGCGCCAAGGACGGCATTGTTTTCATCGATTTCGATTTGTGTGTCGGCTGTAAGGCCTGCATCACCTCATGCCCTTGGGGTGCCCCGCAGTGGAATCCCGAGACCGGCAAGGCGGTCAAATGCGACTATTGCATGGACCGGGTGGATCAGGGACTCAAACCGGCCTGCGTGACGGTTTGCACGACCCACTGCCTCGATTTCGGAAAAGTGGAGGACATGACCCGGATTCGCCGTGAGCGTCACGCCCAAGCCGTCGCCGCCCTCGATCAAAACGCTTAGCGGCTTGAATTCGGCGCGATCGTCGCTTTAAAATCCTTTGGGATGTGAGGAATCCATGCCCACAAAGACCTGTCCGGTGACCCGCACGGTCACCGAGTTGAAGCACACTATAGACGCCGGTCGGCTGCAGAACCCCCGCAGCCGCAGGATTGCTGAAGAGATCCTGCAGCTGCTCAACGACATTGCCTGGGGCCGCGCCGGTGATAGACACATTCCCGCCATCGCCTCTCTGGCGGACGAACTGGCCTATGACGAGGCCGATGCGGCGGCTATGGAAACAGCCGCTTATCTGCACGATGCCGTCGATCACAATCGCGAGGTGTTTGTCAGCCACATCAAAACCCACAACTGCTCGACCGGCGATTGCGTCAAACTGGCGCCCGCTCCCTGCCAGATGACCTGCCCGGCCGGACTCGACATTCCAACCTATGTGACCCTGATCGGAATGGGCCGGGATGCTGAAGCCATCGACGTGATCCGCAGGGACTGCCCCTTTCCCTGGGTGTGCGGCCTGGTCTGCACGCGCCCTTGTGAGTTCATGTGCGTTCGTGCCCGAATCGACACACCGATCTCGATCAAATTTCTCAAAGGCTTTGCCGCCGAGAGGGCCATGTCCGAAGGCAGCTACCGAAATCCGGAAAAGGCGCCGGACAAGGGTAAAAAAGTGTGCGTGATCGGCGCGGGTCCCGGCGGGATGAGTGCGGCATATTACCTGATCTTGAAAGGCTACGGTGTACGGGTGATCGAGCAGCAACCGATGGCCGGCGGCATGTTGCTGCTGGGCATTCCCCGCTATCGCCTGCCGCGGGAAATCATCGATCGCGAGGTCGCGATGCTGACGGACCTGGGGGTCGAGTTCACGTTCAACACCCGTTTCGGGCAGGGTGCGACCCTGGCGGACCTCAAGAGCGAAGGTTTCGACGCCTTCTTCTTTGCCATCGGCGCCCATCAAGCCTTCAAGCTGGGGATTCCGGGCGAGGAGGGGTGCCCGCAGGTCCTCGAAGCCATCGCTTTTCTGCGGCGGGTCGCCCTTGGGGATCGAACGGTACCCGGCAAAACGGTGGTGGTGATCGGCGGCGGGAATGTGGCCATCGACGCCGCCCGAACCTGCCTGCGGCTGGGGTGCCGGGAAGTGACACTCGCCTACCGGCGCGCGCGGACCGAAATGCCGGCCGACCGGGAGGAAGTCGAGCAAGCCGAGGAAGAGGGGATAAGGTTCGCCTTTTTGACCATTCCCATCGAAGTCGCTAAAAACAATGGCGGCATCGACGGGCTGCGCTGTCTGAGGGCCGAACTGGTCAAAATGGAAGGCCAGGACCGCAGGTACCCGAAGCCGATCGAAGGAAGCGAGTTCTTGATGCCGGCCGACGTGGTCATCAGTGCCATCGGTCAAAAGGTCGACAACACCTGCATGACAGAGGTCAATGGGCTCGACTGGACCCGGCGCAACACCATCCAGGTCAACACGGCCACTATGGAAACCTCACGAGCGGGTGTGTTCGCCGCCGGTGACGCGGTGACCGGACCGGCAACCGTGATCGAAGCCATCGGCGGCGGCAAACGGGCGGCTGAATCGATCGACCGCTACCTGTCGGGCATCCCCCAGCCGAGCATGCCGCGGGTTCCGGTGCGCCGAGGCCGGATCGATTGGCTGGAGGTGCCGGCCAGCACCAAAATGACGCTGAAACGTCCCGATATGCCGCTTCTGAATCTCGATCGCCGACGGACGACATTTCAACAGGTGGAGTTGGGATACCCGGAAAACGCCGTCCGGGAAGAAGCCCGGCGCTGCCTGCGTTGCGATATCTGCTTGCGCTGCGGCAGATGCGTTGAGATCTGCCGCGACAAGATGGGGGTCAACGCGCTGCAGATGGGCTATTTCGATTTCGATCATCCGGTGGAGACCGATTTCAGGATAACCGCCGAACGCTGCATTGCTTGCGGTGCCTGTGCCGCCAACTGCCCTACCGGCGCCATGCGGATGGAAGACAGGGGCCATGAGAGAGTTCTGTCCCTGTGCGGGACGATTCTAAACCGGCAGAAACTGTTGTATTGCGAAGATTGCGGGGCGGTCCTGGGACCGGCCCGCTATATCGAATTCGTCCGCAAGCGGACCAAGACCGTGGTTAGGGCTGCCGGTACCCGAGCGCTTTGTGACGCCTGTTCGCGCCACTCGAGTGCCAAAATCACCACGGATAACTTCCCGAACCAACCAAAATAAGTCGAGGAGACTGCAAGATGGTATTTCGTCGTGGCCAGAGAGTGGAAATCTATCGGCGATCCGATGACGAGAGTTGGGAAACCTACATGGATGAATACGTCGGTCTGCACGGCCTCATCACCGATCCGGACAACACCATCAACGATCCCGATGCCCTGGTCGAGGTCAGCCTGGTGGGCAAAGGGACGCACCGTTTTCCCCAGGATTGCCTGCGCCTTCTGGAAGATTAGAACCGGGGAAAGTCACCGTTTGGATCT
>JBATHN010000709.1:0-5499 GCA_049666885.1 Desulfobacterales bacterium | reverse complement strand
CGATCAAACTGGCCGCTTTTCAGGCCAGTGGCTGAGCTGAACCCCGAACCCTGCAACCCACGATCCTGAACCCAGAACCCTGCAACTGAAACCAATCACCTTCGGTTGGAAAAAAGCATAAATTTTTTTTAGAATTCAGATGTTGGGTCAGGAAACCCGGTCTTCATGAAGGCCGCCGACATTAGGGACCACCGCAATGGCTTCCAAGGGTAACAAAACAACGCGCGCCAAAACCAAGGCTTCGGGTAAAAAGGGCAGATCCATTCGGGTTGGGCTCATGGTCCTGATGGCCGTGGTCAGTGTAGCCGCGCTGACCGGTTATTATTTTTTCAGAAATAGAACCGGCGCCGAGCACTCAGAGGCTCCGGTCGTCGCGACCGGACCCGCCGCCTCCCAGGCCCACTCACAAGATACCGCGCACGATTTTCAACCCTTGATCGGCCGCTGGCGCCGCCCGGACGGCGGCTACGTGATCGAGATTCGCGGGATCGATGCCGCCGGCAAAATCGATGCCGGGTATTTCAATCCCCGTCCGATCAACGTCGCCCGGGCGGACGCGTCGCTGGACGCCGACGGGTTGAAGGTCTTCATCGAACTTCAGGATGTCGGCTATCCCGGGGCAACCTACTCCCTGATCTACAATCCCCGCCAAAACGTACTCGAGGGCCTTTACTACCAGCCCGCGGCGGGCCAAACCTTCGAGGTGGTGTTCGTTCCTCTGGACTAGCGCTCATTATGCCATTCACCGACCCAACCCATCGCACCGGCCCATGACATCTCCGCCAGGCCGACCACATGCCGATCCAGGGTTCTTTAAACGAATCCGTCTCTCGATCCTGCCCGATCCTGTGATCCCCCGCACCGATCTGGAGCGCAAGCGGTATCTCTTCAGAAACCTGGTCCTGCATTTTCGCCCGGCAACCGTACCCGCAGACACGCTACGCTTTTCGCTCACCTGGGGCCTGGGGGGGATGGCGGCCGTGCTGGTGCTGCTCCAGACCGGGACCGGCGTGCTGCTTAAATTCGCCTACGAACCGACACCCGCCGCCGCCTATGCATCGATTCAATCTCTTGTGGCCGGCGTGCCGTTCGGTCGACTGATACGCAACATGCATCACTGGAGCGCCCACCTGCTCGTTTTGGTGGTGCTGCTGCACATGCTGCGGGTTTTTTTTACGGGCGCGTTTCATCCGCCGCGACAGTTCAACTGGATCATCGGCTTGACCCTGTTTTGTTTCGTGCTGATCGCCAATTTCAGCGGATACCTGCTTCCCTGGGACCAGTTGGCCTACTGGGCCGTAACCGTTTCGACCGGCATGCTTGAGTACGTTCCCTGGTTCGGTTTTGCCGTTCAGAAGCTGATCCGCGGCGGACCCGACATCGGTCCGGCGACCCTGCGGATTTTCTACGCCGTCCACACCGCCGTCGTTCCGATCCTGCTGTTCTTACTGATGGGGTTTCACTTCTGGCGGGTGCGCAAAGCCGGCGGATTGGTCATTCCCCGCGCGCCGGGCGAGGCGCCGCTCGATTCGCCCAAAAGAGTGCCGACCCTGCCGGATCTCTTGCTGCGCGAGACGGTTGTCGCGATAGCCCTCCTTGCCGTCGTCATGCTGTTGGCGATTTTCTTCGACGCGCCGCTGGACGATCCGGCCAACCCGGGGCTGAGCCCCAACCCCACCAAAGCCCCCTGGTACTTTGCCGGACTCCAGGAACTGCTGCTGCACCTGCATCCCCTTTTCGCGGTTTTTATCGTTCCGCTGGTAGCCGTGGCAGCCCTTTTCACGCTACCTTATCTGAGGTATGAAACCGACACCGGCGGCGTTTGGTTTGCGTCCCGGACCGGACGCATCGCGGGAATCGTCGCCGCCTCTGCCGCCCTGGCGATCACACCGGTTCTGATCCTCCTCGACGACTGGCTCACGCGTCCCGGCAATCGATTTTCCGGCATTCCGGCGGTCATCGGAGACGGTTTGATTCCGTTCGTTTTTCTGCTGGCCGCGATCGCGCTTTTTTACTGGATGCTGAAACGGCGGTTTTCAGCATCCCGAAACGAAACCGTCCAGGCGATCTTTATTTTTCTTCTCGCTGCATTTATCATCATGACCATCACCGGGGTGTGGTTTCGCGGGGCCGGCATGAAACTGGTGCGGCCGTGGCTGTAAACGAGTTTTTTTTCACCACAGAGTCGCAGGGAGCGCAAAGATTTTTTTTATGTTGTTTTTCTTTCCACTGCGGCCCGCTCACTTGCCAGAGCGAGAGCGGCAGCGGGGAGGGACTGCAAAGGAGAAATATCATTTGGTTCTCTGCGATCCCTGCGCCTCGAGCAAAGCAGGCGCTTGATTTTAAAACGGTTTAATTGAGGACTCAGGGTTCAAAAAAAATAAGTTCACAATTTTGGGTGTTGAGGCGCCCGGCCGGTAAGGCGCGAAATCTCGGCATATCTGGATATTCCGAGTTTTCGCAACACAGCCGGACGGGATGCATCGACGACCAAAATGTGAAATTATTTTTTTGGTGCGCCCTCAAAAATTGGGAAAAAAACGTCTGATGCCCAAAAAGCATGTCGAAAAAGAAACGACAGCGGCTCTGCCGAGACGCAATTTTCTGACGAAACTCTGGTTCGGCCTGGGCCTGGTCGTGTTCGGCGAACTGGTCTGGATCGTAACATCCTTCTTGAGACCGCGACGGTCTCCCACGCCCGAGGGTGATTTCGGTGCAATCGTGACGGCCGGGCCGTTAGATGGTTTTACCCAAAATTCAGTCACGGCGTTTCCCCGCGGTCATTTCTACCTGGCCCGCCTGGAAGACGGCGGATTTCTGGCCATTTCCCGGCGCTGTACGCATCTGGGATGCACTGTGCCCTGGATCACAGAGGACCAACAGTTTATATGTCCCTGTCATTCGTCGGCATTCGACATCCGCGGTGCGGTCCTGCGCTCCCCGGCACCCCGCCCGCTGGACATCTATCCGATAACGATCGAGAACGAGGTGGTCATGGTCGACACCGGTCGAACGATCCGCAGGAGTGAATTCAAGCCGGAACAAGTGGCGTTTGGGCGAGGAGGAGCAAAAAAGGGGTGAAACCGAAGGGCGACATTCTGACCTCAAATGGCGGAGAGAGCAAGAAGGAGCCAACACTCGTACGCTGGAAAACGGCGGGGGTGGTGGCCACGGTTGTCGTCATCTTCTTGCTTCCGCTGTACCTTATAAGAGAACGCAACCTTTCTGATTCCTCCGCCCGAACCGCAGGCAAACCCGCGGCCGCCTTCGTCGGCAGCGCCAAGTGCCAGTCCTGTCACAAACCGGAATACGACAAGTGGCGGGGGTCCCATCACGAACGGGCCATGGCCGAGGCCAAGCCCGATACCGTTCTCGGCGACTTCGACAATGCCGTTTTCGAGCACTTCGGGGTCACATCAACATTCTACCGCAAAGACGGCCGATATTTTGTCTCCACCCCGGGCCCGGACGGAAAATTGGCGGAGTTTCAAATTACCCACACCTTCGGCTGGTACCCGCTGCAGCAGTATCTGATTCCGTTTCCCGGCGGACGACTGCAATGTCTGCCCATTGCCTGGGACGTCAAAAAGAAGCGCTGGTACCATCTCTACCCGGACCGGCCGTTAGACCCCGAGGACTGGCTGAACTGGACCCGGCAGGGTCAGAACTGGAATGGCATGTGCGCCGAGTGCCACTCCACCAACCTCGAGAAAAACTACGATCTCGAAACCGACACTTACCACACCACTTGGTCCGAGATCAGCGTCGGCTGCGAGGCCTGCCACGGCCCGGGCTCCGCTCATGTCCAGTGGGCCGAAATGCCGGAGATGGGCCGGCCGGTCGTTGAAAACCACGCCCTCGTGGTCAAGACCAGCGGCCTGAGCTCACGCGAGCAGATCGAATTGTGCGCCCCCTGTCATTCCCGCCGCAGTTCGCTCGGCAACAACCCCCACGCCAATATCGACTTTCTCGATTATGCCATCCCGCAGCTGCTGACCGAGGGGTCTTATTTCCCGGACGGTCAGATCCTTGACGAGGTCTATGTCTACGGCTCCTTCATGCAGAGCAAAATGTACAAGCAGGGCGTTCGCTGCAGCGACTGCCATGATGTGCACAGCACCAAGCGCATCCGCGAGGGCAATGCGTTGTGCCTCCAATGTCACAAAGCGGCCGTCTACGACACCGAAGACCACCACTTTCACAAAAAAAAGGGGGGAAAAGGGGAACCGATCAAATCCAGCACCGGGGAGGTGCTGTTCGAGGTCGGCACCGGCGCCCAGTGCGAGCAATGCCACATGCCCGGCCGCTATTACATGGGCATCGATTACCGTCCGGACCACAGCTTCCGCATCCCGCGGCCAGACCTCAGCCGGACAATCGAAACGCCCAATGCCTGCAACCGCTGCCACGTGGACAAAACCACCGACTGGTCGGTGGAGACCATGGGCAAATGGTATGGCCAACGCAAAAGGCCCCATTACGGCACCATTCTCGCCGACGGCCGCCGGCTCGTACCGGAAGCCCTGCCCGAGCTTATCCGCCTGGCAGACGACCGGTTGTATCCGGCCATCGTAAGGGCCACGGCCCTGTCGAGCCTGTCGGCCTATCCCGGCAAAGAAAGCGAACAGGCTTATCTGCGGGCGCTCTCCGACGAGGAAGCACTCATGCGCTACACCGCCCTGCGATACTTCCCGGAAGAAGACCCGCGCAAGCGCCTCGAAGCCGCGGCGCCGCTTCTCTACGATCCGGTAAAGGCCGTTCGCATTGAAGCGGCGCGGCTCCTGTCGACGGTCCCATCGGCGGAGATGTCGGCGGCCGTGCGAAAACGGCTCCAGACCCAGATCGATGAATACCGGCAAGCAATGGCCTACACGGGCGATTTTCCCGCATCCCGGCACAACCTTGGGAACCTCTATTCGAATACCGGACAGTATGAGAAGGCGATTGAAAACTACCGCAAAGCCATCGAAATTGACCGGGAATTTTACCCGGCCAAGGTCAACCTGGCCATGTTGTACAACCGGCTGGGGGAGAACGCGAAGGCCGAACAACTGCTCCGCGAGGTGGCGGCAGCAAACCCCGATCTGTATGACATCAAATATTCACTCGGCCTGCTGCTGGTGGAAGAAAAAAAATACGCAGAGGCGGCCGATGTCCTTTCCCAGGCAGCGCAGGGGCTGCCGCAGCGCTCCCGGATACACTACAACCTCGGGCTCTTGCTGCAGCAACTGCAAAGGGACCTGGAAGCCGAAAAGGCGCTAAAGCAAGCCCTTGCCATCGAACCGAGCCAACCCGAATACATTTACGCCCTGGCCGTTTTTTACCTGCAACGACGGCAGTTCGAAAAAGTGCAGCAGCTCGCCGAAAAGATGATCGCCATCCCAGCCTCCCGTTCTGCCGGGGAACGACTGTTGACCGTTATCGAACAGCAGCGCAAGGCCTCTTCCTCTCCTTGACAGTCCCATAACGTATCGCGATCATTACATAAAATTTAATTAA
>JBATHN010000708.1:0-2043 GCA_049666885.1 Desulfobacterales bacterium | reverse complement strand
GGGTCAGTCGGTTTTTGAAAAGACCCGAGAGCCTGCTAAAACCCGCGTCAACAACTTCAGCTTTGGATGAACTCAAGACGATTCTTTTATCCATTACAGAAAACATAGACCTTTTTCAAAAAAGTGTCGATTCTCATGGAGCGCTGACACCAAAGAGGGCCAAAACAACGGGTCGCATTCTGAGGAACGCAAAGCTGGCGGTTCATTTGGCGGAGAACGCCCTCCATTTGATCGGCCCCGGAGGCATGGCCGTCGACCCGACCGGCTGCAAGATCTCCGAGATTGTCGAACGAGCCCTCGTCGAGGTATTCGACGTGATGAATCCGGGCATATCGGAACGGCTGCAATCCTGCGAGGCACTTTCTGAATTTGATGCGATTCTAGTCGACGCCGGCGTATTTCTCGGTATCGACGACCGATTATGGGATACGGCACACCGGCTGGACTGCGGTAAAATTGTTCAAGTCATCATGAATCTGATGCTGAATGCGATGAAATTTCGCCGGTCGCGGATTGATTTTTCGGTCCGCCGGACACACGGACAACTGGTTTTTTCCGTAAAGGATGACGGGGAAGGGATAGCGGCCGCCTATCACGACAGAATCTTTGAAAGTCAATTCCAGGCCGGACCGCAAACTGACTTTCCTATCAGAGGGCACGGAATCGGACTTGCGGGCTCTCAAGCTTTATTAAAAGAGATGAACGGCCGTCTGCTTCTCGAGAGCGACGGCCGCCGGTTTACGTGTTTTTCCGCGGTTATCGACTGCTTCCCGGAAGTAGGATCTGACAGTTAGTGCCCATCCATAAACGGCATATTTCGGCCCGGGCCTGCGTTCTCACTCTTTGCAATCCTCGACGTAGCCCTGCTACGCCTGCGGTTGCAAGATCGCTGCGGCCTTGGCCGGGTCCGAAATCTACCATTTCTGAACGGACACTCGTTAATTGTGTCAGCGATGAGAAAAGTGAAACAAATTGTTAACATTCATTTTTTCCGGGATACAAGGAGTCAAGGGTCCAGTGATTCATTTTGTATGATTTAGATCACCGTTTTGTTGTTGCTTGAACCCTCGAATCCCCTAACCCTTGACCCCTTTTCCATTAAAACTTGAGTGAGAAACCAGGGGCATTGCGATTCATTCCACCCAAAGGTCCTTGACACTGTCCAGCCATTCGGGACCAAATTTCTTGACGAAAAAAGGTTTCAATTTCGCAAACCATCCCCCGGGCTTGGCGCTCCTTTCCTGCCGGGCCCGCAACGTGTCGGCCAGATAGTAAGTGATGTCCGCCATTTCATCTTTGGGGACGTAGGCATAGGCGCCGGTTTTCATCGATTTGATGAAGTCTTCGGCCGTCAGCGCGTGGGCGGTCAGCATGATGGCGGGAATTCCCCTTCGGATGGCGATCTGCAAAAGGTCATAGCCCCTGACGCCCATGATGTCGAGTATCGCTGCATCATACTGCTGTGTCTCGAGCAGCTCTTTGGCGGCCTCGAAGGTGGAGGCCTTTGAAATTTTGCAAACCTCGAGCGCTTCCTCGAGCGATTCCAGGATGTCCGGCTCGTCATCGACGATCAGTATTTCCTTGCCCTTTATTGTGTCCGTTTTCCACATACTTCCTCCTTCCGTCATGTGATTAACTGACCGAACATCAAGATGTTTTATGGTCGGGGTCTTGTTTCTGCCGTGGTCGGGGATTAAAAGGTTTGTTACCGGTCTCAAGTCAATTGAGCCTTCGGACGATTTCCTCTTGATCGATTAGCAAACAATCGCAACGCAGTTCAATCATTTTTTTAAAATATTGTAGCGGTTGATTTTGTTGAGCAGCCCCTGGCGCGTCAACCCCAGGTCGCGTGCCGCCTGTGACCGGTTTCCTCTTGCCGCCTTGAGGGCGCAGGCAACCATTTGGCGTTCCATTTGTTCAATTGCTTTCTGCAGGGTCAGGCCTTCCGTAAGAACGGCGGCCTCTTTTTCCGGAGCACCGATTATTTTTTCCGACAGATAATCGATTTTTATCTCTCTGTCGCCGCCTGCCAGCGTCAACGCC
>JBATHN010000707.1:0-1569 GCA_049666885.1 Desulfobacterales bacterium | reverse complement strand
AAGGGCGCCGAGTAAGGGCAAATGGCGACGCACACCCCGCAGCGGCTGCACATGAAAGGATCGGTCCGGGCCACGGTACCGCTGGTGTGGATCGTTTTCTGGGCCAGCAGCGTCAAGGCGCGGGAGGCCGCTGCCCGGCCTTGCGCTACGGACTCGTCGATCGGTTTCGGATAGTGGGCCATGCCGCACAGAAAAACACCGTCGGTAGCGAACTCGGACGGTCCGAGCTTGGCGTGTTTCTCTACGAAAAAGCCGTCATCGTTCATCGGCACCTTGAAAAACTGGGCCACCGTTTCATCGCCGGCCGGAATGACGGCCGACGCCAGGATGACCAGGTCGGCCGCGATATCGATCGGTTGCCCGAGAACGTGATCGATCACCTCAATCTGAATCTTTTCGCCAGCTACAGCGACTTTCGGCTTGTGATCGAGGGTGAAGCGGATGAAGATCACGCCGGCCTCCCGGGCCTTTTTGTATAGGTATTCCCGTTCACCATAGGTGCGCAGATCCCGGTAGAGAACAAAGACCTGCAGTTCCGGGTTGCGTTTTTTGAACTCCAAAGCGTTTTCGACCGAATGCGTGCAGCAGACCCTGGAACAGTAAGGCCTTTGAGGCTCCCGCGAACCAACACACTGGATGAAAACCACCGATTCGAGTCGGTCCAGGTCCGGATCGTTTTCGATGAAGCGGCGGTCTAACTCGAGACTCGTCAAGATGCGCGGATCGGTGCCGTAACCGTACTCCTCGGGTTTCAGGGCACTCGCACCGGTGGCCAGGACGGCCACACCATAGCTCAGGGTTTCTTCCCGACCGTTTGTGGCCAGGGAGGATTTGAAGTTGCCAACAAACCCCTCGACATTTTTCAGTGTCGTGTTCAGGTGCACCTGCAGATTTTCCTGCTGCCCGACTTCGCCGATGAGGGCCGAGAGCTTCTCCTGAACCACTTCGCCCTTAGCGGTGTGGAAAAGGTTGAGGGCCTGTCCGCCGAGCCGATCGCTCTTTTCAACCAGATGCGTCTCGTAGCCCTGCCGCGCCAGACTGCGAGCCGTGGCCATGCCGGCCACACCGCCGCCCAAAACCATGGCAACCGGCGTGATGTCGAGTTCGGCCTCTTTAAGCGGCTCCATCAACGCAACTTTGGCCACACCCATGCGCACCAGGTCTTTGGCCTTCCTGGTGGCCAGTTCAGGGTTGTTCTTGTGAACCCAGGAATCCTGGTTGCGGATGTTGGCCATTTCGAACAGGTATTTGTTGAGGCCGGCGTTAATCAGGGTCTCCTGAAACAGCGGTTCGTGTGTTTTGGGCGTACAGGCCGCCACCACCACCCGGTTGAGTTTTTCCTTGTTGATAATCGCCGCCATCGTGTCCTGGGTATCCTGCGAGCAGGAGTAGAGGTTGTCGGATACGTAATCCACAAAGGGGAGTGTGGCGGCGTAATCCCGTACTGCCGGAACATCGACAACCCCGGCAATGTTGATGCCGCAGCGGCAGACGAAAACCCCGATCCTCGGTCGTTCACCGATGACGTTGGTTTCCGGGATCAGTTCCGGAGTTTTGGTAGCCGTGAAC
>JBATHN010000706.1:0-5473 GCA_049666885.1 Desulfobacterales bacterium | reverse complement strand
GCGGGCGGCGAAGACGAAGTCGCCGTGATGGCCTCGGCCCTGCGCCTGGCCGTTAAAATGGAGGGCCGGGACATCGAAATCGAGGAGTTGACGGTCGAACGGCAGTGTGAGGACGAGTTCATTCAGGAAAGCGCCGAAGCGATTGCCCGTAGCGAATCCGTCCTGTCGTTGGCCTGCGGTGCCGGGGTTCAGGCGCTGGCCCGACGGTTTAAAACGACACCCGTTCTGCCGGGCGTCAACACGACCTTCATGGGTGTTCTGGAAAAGCCGGGGCTTTTCACCGAAGAGTGTGCCGGCTGCGGGGACTGCCAGCTGGCCCTGTTCGGTGGGGTCTGTCCGTTTACCCGCTGCGCCAAAAAATTGGTGAACGGTCCCTGCGGCGGCTCGCGCAAAGGCAAGTGCGAGATCAACCCGGATACCGACTGCGCCTGGCATTTGATCATCGAGCGGCTGGCGGCCCTGGGACAGATGAACAACCTGAAGGTGTATCTTCCGCCTAAAAACTGGTGTGCCAGCCTTTCCTCCGGGCCACGCAAACTCGTCAGAGAGGATCATGAAATATGAAGACCGATAGCATCAGTCGATTGCAGAGCGTTTTGTCCGGCGGCGGCTTTGCCGTGACGGCCGAATGCGGCCCGCCCCGCGGTGCCGATCCCGAAGTGGTTCGCAAGAAGGGGCAATTGTTGCAGGGATGTGTGGATGCCGTCAATGTGACCGACAACCAGACCGCCATTGTCCGCATGTCCAGCATCGCCGCCAGTGTCCATTTGTTGGGACTGGGACTCGAGCCGGTCATGCAGATGGTGACCCGCGACCGCAACCGGATTGCGCTGCAGTCGGACATGTTAGGGGCTTATTCCCTGGGGATCAGAAATATCCTTTGCCTTTCCGGTGATCACCAGAGCTTCGGCAGCCAACCCGACGCCTTGAATGTATTCGATATCGACTCGATGAACCTGCTGCGGACGGTCAAGGACATGCGCGATGACGGCAGCGACATGAGCGGTTTTGCCCTCAAGGAGCCGCCGCGGATGTTCATCGGAGCCGCTGCCAATCCGTTTGCCGACCCCTTCGAATATCGGGTCATTCGACTGGCAAAGAAAATCGAGGCCGGTGCCGATTTCATCCAGACCCAATGCGTCTACAACATGGATCGCTTCAAACAATGGATGAAGATGGCGCGTGAAGAACGCTTGACCGAAAAGGTTTACATCCTGGCCGGCGTAACCCCGCTGAAATCCGCCGGCATGGCCCGCTACATGTCCCAAAAGGTGGCGGGGATGGACGTCCCCGAGCACCTGATTCAACGGATGAGCGGCGTTCCAAAGGAAAAGGCGGTCGACGAGGGCCTCAAAATCTGCCTCGAAACGATTGCCGAACTCCGTCAGATCGATGGGGTTCACGGTATTCACATCATGGCCATCGAGTGGGAGGAAGTCGTGCGCGATATAGTTGCGGCCGCCGGTCTCCTGCCGCGCCCGCTGCAGGATGACCTTAAGGAGTGACCCGCGTCGGCGGCCGACTGGCTCCTGTGCCGTGAATTGTAAATGCGATTACATTTAAAACCTTTCCAGCCTCCCTTTTCAAAGAGGGTGAGGGGATCTTTCTAATAAATCCGGTAGCCGATTGAAAACCGGTAGCAATGTACTGTATCGGAGACATCCATGCCTAAAAAGTATCAGATTCACACGAAAACGGCGGCGCCCCGATTTCACCCGATCGGCAAGTACGCGACGATCGAGTTCCGGGAAAACTGTGCCGGCAGCTGTCGCAAGTGCGTCAAGAAAAAGTGCGTTTACGATATCTTCAAGGAAAACGTCCTGCACATGAGTGCCATGGACGAACCCGAGTACCTCTACACCTGCATGAGCTGCTTCCGCTGCATCCAGGAGTGTACGAAGGGCATATTTTCCCGCACGATCAACCCGGATTACCGTACCTTGGGCGACGAGTACTGGCGTGCGGACACGCTGCACCGTCTCTGGTACCAGGCCCACATGGGTAAAATACCGGTTTCCGGGGCGGGCTATCGTGGTCCCTTCGTGGGACCCGGTTTCGACAGCATGTGGACCGACATGTCCGAGATCGTGCGGCCGACTCGCGACGGCATTCACGGTCGAGAGTACATCAACACCAGTATCGAGCTCTCCCGCCGGATCACCCGGTTGGAATTCAACCCGGACCTGTCTCTGGCCTCGCCGGTCCCGCCGATCCTCGAGATTCCGCTGCCCCTGTTGTTCCAACCGGCGACGGATCTGGTCATAAATGAACCTGTCCTGCTGTCGGCGGCCAAGGCCGCCCGGCGGTTGGGGACCCTTATGTTCGTCAGGCCTCAGGACGTCACCGAGGCCTTGAGACCTTATGCCGACAGCTTGATCCCCTGCCTGACCCGTGAGGATTTCAATGAGCACGGCGACATGATCCGGGCCAGCCGGGTGATTGAACTGGCCGATGCTCCGGGGATCGAAACCGTCTTCGAGGCCGTCCGCCGCATCCACCCGGACGTGGTGATTTCGGTCGGGATGCCGTTAGACGCAAGGGCGGCCGGCCGCGCACGGGACTTGGCAAAGACCGGCGTCGATAGTCTGCATTTCACCGCCGATGACCATGGCAACGAACGCGATGCCCAGAACCCGCGGTTTTTGAAGGAAATGATCCGCGAGATCCACCTGGAACTCGTGGAAAACGCCGTCCGTCAGCGGATCAACCTGGTTTTTTCGGGCGGGATCGCCATGGCCGAGCACATGGCCAAGGCCATCATCTGCGGCGCCGACGCCGTCACGGCCGATCTGGCCCTTTTGGCTGCCATGGAGTGCCGCTTGTGCGGCCGGTGCCGCAACGGCCTGAGTTGTCCGGTCGAGCTGGACCAACCGTTCGACACCGGTTGGGGCAGCCAGCGGATCGTCAACCTCATCGGCGCCTGGCACAACCAGTTGATCGAAGTGATGGGCGCCATGGGGATGCGGGAGGCCAGGCGGTTGCGCGGCGAAGTGGGACGGTCCATGTGGTTCGAAGACCTGGAGCGGGATCACTTCGGCCCTATTTTCGGAGAACGCAAAGTGTCAGGACTGGGATAAAAAATGAAACAGACACCACACATCACTCAATTACCGGAAACAAAAGAGGCCCGGTCGCGGTTCCGTAATACGATCGGCAAATATACCATCAAACGCAGTTCGAGCTGCACTTCCTGCGGACTGTGTGCCGAGCTTTGCCCCTACGGGGTCCATCCCCGCTACGAAAAATTTTCGAAGTCGCTGCGGCCGGTCGAGCACAAGTGCATCGGGTTCAAGTGCAAGGAAAACGACTACTACTGCATCGACCGCTGCCCGGAGAAAGCCCTGACCCTTCGGCTCAATCCGGTCCTGGAAACCCTGGGAGATTATCGCTGGACGGCCGAAATGCTGATCGCCCATTGGGAAATGGCCGAAACGGGCAACCTCCCCGTGATCGGTCTGGAGTACAATCTCGGAAGCTCCGGCGGGGGATTCGACAAGATCCGGTTCAGGTTGCCGGATCCCGCAGACTATCGGGATATCAGCGATGAGGAGATCGACCTGGGGCTCGATCTCAACAAGCGAAAAGACGGTCGCCCCGAGCGAAGGCTCTCGCTGCCGTGTTACAGCGGCGGCATGTCCTATGGTTCCATGGCTCTGACGGCCCTCGTCGGCCGGGCCCGGGCCGCGGCCAGGCTGAACACGCTCACCTGTACCGGCGAAGGCGGATATCCCAAGGAGTTCCTCCCATATGCCGATTACGTCATCACCCAGGTGGCCACCGGTTTGTTCGGGGTGCGTGAGGAGACGATTCAGTGCGCACCGGTGATCGAGTTCAAATACGCCCAGGGCGCCAAACCCGGACTGGGCGGGCACTTGCTGGGCGACAAAGTGACGCCCGAGGTCGCCGCCATGCGGGAGACGGTGGTGGGCAGCTCGCTCTTTTCGCCCTTTCCCTTCCACAGCGTCTATTCGGTTGAAGATCACAAGAAGCATGTCGACTGGGTCAAGGAGGTCAATCCCCGCGGCCTGGTGTCGGTGAAAGTGTCGACGCCCACCGACGTGGACATGGTGGCCGTCGGCAGCTACTATGCCGGTGCTCACATCGTCCATATCGACGGCAGCTACGGTGGGACCGGTGCGGCCCCCGACATCGCCAAAAAGAATATCGCCATGCCCATCGAGTACGCCATTCCGAAGGTGCATCAATTCCTGAAGGACGAGGGGATCCGGGACGAGGTCTGCCTGATTGCCAGCGGCGGGATCCGCAACGCGATGGATGTGGCCAAGGCGATTGCCCTGGGGGCCGACGGTGCGGTCATCGGGACCGCCGAACTGGTCGCCTTGGAATGCGTCCGCTGCGGCAACTGTGAGAGCGGGCGCGGCTGTGCCCGTGGCATCGCCTCTACGGATCACGAACTGGGCCATATGATGTCAGAAGCCTACACCGAGCAGCGCATCGTCAACATGTACATGGCCTGGCGCAAACAGTGGTGTGACCTTTTGCGGCAATTTGGCATGCAGAGCGTGCGCGAGCTTGTCGGGCGCTCCGACCTGCTGGTCCACCTCGATTATCTGGATGAGGCGGAGAGAGCCCGGTATCAATCCGCACCGCGACATCAGCTGATTATCTGATCTGATGACTTGAGGAGTAAAAATGAACGATCGACGCGATTCGATGACAGATAAAATTCTGGCGTCCCGGGCCAATATCCCCCGCGGCGCCGTGCAAAACAAGAAAGCCGCCGAAGAGGGGGGCTGCGGTGTCACCGGTTTTATCTCCTCGATCCCGGTGCGGGGGCGTCACATCTACGAGCCCTCCATCCAGATGCACAACCGGGGCAACGGCAAGGGCGGCGGCATTGCCGCGGTGGGGCTCTCCGCCGAGAACCTGGGGGTCACTCAGGACATCCTGGACTCCCATTACATGTTACAGGTGGCGCTGCTCGATCCGACGGCGCGGCCCGAAGTGGAAGCCGCCAACATTGCCCCCTTCATGGAGGTCCACAAGGCCGAACGGCTTCCGACCGTCGACGATTACCGTGACATCGAGGGCCTGGAGGTCAAGCCGCCGGACGTCTGGCGCTATTTCGTGCGCGTCAAAGAAAACGCGCTGGCACGGTTCATCGATCACAACCGTCTGAAGGACCTGGATCCCCGCAAGGCCGAAGACGAGTTCGTCTACCAGAACTCCACCCGCATCAATCAGGCGTTTTACGCGTCGTTGGGCGAACAGCGCGCCTTCGTGCTGTCTCACGCCCGCAACCTGATGATTCTGAAAATTGTCGGCTATGCCGAAAAGGTGGTCGAGTATTATTTGCTCGACGATTTCAAGGCCCATGGCTGGATCGCCCACCAGCGCTATCCGACCAAGGGCCGGGTCTGGCATCCCGGCGGCGCCCATCCCTTCAGCGGCATGGACGAGGCCCTGGTCCACAACGGCGACTTCGCCAATTACCATGCGGTCTGCGAATACC
>JBATHN010000705.1:0-3384 GCA_049666885.1 Desulfobacterales bacterium | reverse complement strand
CGAAAAGCGGCTGACTGTTTGAATCGCCTACGGGGTCTTAGAGCGGGCCAAATTTGATACCGCATGAAAGGCACAACATTGGGAACAAACCCGACCCCCTTATTTGAAGACGGGCCTGGTCCGGACTCAGCCCGTTGGCGGCGAGTTTCAGCCGTCTTCTGCAACCGTTCATCCGGACTCCGGCGCATCGTTTTCATGCACCGTGGCGACCCGAATGGCCATGACCGTTTAGCACGAAGGCAGGTGTTTACAGATGAAAAGCTGAGTATGACAAATTTGAAGACAAAAAAACAAATTTGTCGGTTTTTCGGGCCGGCCAACGGACAGGTTTATGAAAAAAATACATTTATACATTTATA
This sequence comes from Desulfobacterales bacterium, assembly GCA_049666885.1. Lineage (GTDB taxonomy): Bacteria > Desulfobacterota > Desulfobacteria > Desulfobacterales > SG8-13 > JARFQH01. The sequence continues at coordinate 3,025 of JBATHN010000705.1, read as the reverse complement.
TCAATTTGTTGTAAGGAAAAGAAACTGCGAAAAAAACTGGCACCTTATTTGCTTTATGACTCCATGCAACTTTTTATAATCAGTAAAGAAAGCGACTAAATGATAAACGATCCATCGGATCATCGCCAAACCGGCAGGGGGCTATATGCTCCGCGTTTTGAGCACGACGCTTGCGGGATCGGCCTGATATGTGACATCAAAGGCCGCAAGTCGCATGCCATCGTTCAGGACGGTCTGAAAATCCTGGTGAACCTCAGCCATCGGGGAGCCTGCGGATGCGACGAAACCACCGGCGACGGGGCAGGCATTCTCATGCAGATGCCCCATGAATTTTTACGAAACTCCTGCGAACGCATCGGGATCGGACTGCCGGCAGAAAAGCGTTACGGCTGCGGCCTGGTTTTCCTGCCGCAAGACAGCGATCAGCGACGGTTGTGCATGCACCAATTTGAAGAGGTCATCCGGCAGGAGGGTCAACAGTTTCTGGGATGGCGCCGCATGCCGGTCGACAGCACCGCCCTGGGCCTGTTGGCGCGGCAGCGGGAACCAGCCATCCAGCAGATCTTCATCGGCTGCGGGCCAGGCATCACCGACTCGGCCCATTTCGAGCGCAAACTGTTCGTCATCCGCAAAGTCATGGAACGGTTCGTGCGCGAGTCGGGTCTGAGCCAGGCGTCCTTCTTTCACGTCCCCAGCCTGTCCTGCCGCACATTGGTTTACAAGGGCATGCTCCTTGCCGACCAGATCCAGACCTATTTTCGCGACCTGAACCACCCGGACATGGTCAGCGCCCTTGCGCTGGTTCACCAACGCTACAGCACCAACACCTTTCCGACCTGGGACCTGGCGCATCCCTTTCGCTTTTTGTGCCATAACGGTGAAATCAACACGCTGCGCGGCAATGTCAATTGGCTCAACGCCCGCCAGGCCCTCTTCAAATCGGACCTCTTCGGTGCGGACATCGCCAAGCTGTTTCCCGTGGCAACCCCCGGTGCCAGCGATTCGGCCGTTTTCGACAACGCCGTTGAGCTGCTCTATCACACTGGCCGCTCCCTGCCGCACGCCATCATGATGATGATACCGGAAGCCTGGCAGAACCATCAGACCATGAGTGATGAGAAGAAGGCTTTTTACGAGTACAACGCCTGCCTGATGGAGCCATGGGACGGTCCGGCGGCCATCGCCTTCACTGACGGCTGTTGCATCGGTGCGGTGCTCGATCGTAACGGTTTGCGTCCCTCGCGCTACACGGTAACCACGGATGAGCGGGTCATCATGGCCTCGGAAACCGGCGTGCTGCCCGTCCCGTCGGAAAAGGTGCGCCGTAAAGGGCGCCTGCAGCCGGGCCGAATGCTCCTCATCGACATCGAGAAAGGGCGCATTGTCGAAGACGATGAAATCAAAGAGGACATCAGCCGACGCCGACCCTATCGCGCTTGGCTGACGCAGAACCTGGTGACATTCGACCGGTTGCCCCCGCCGGTTGCCGGACCAGAACCGGAAACCCTGCCCCTGCCGATCCGCCAGCAGGTCTTCGGCTACAGTGAAGAGGACCTGCGTATTATCATGGCCCCCATGGCGTTAAACGCCAAAGAGCCTGTCGGCTCTATGGGCGACGACACCCCGCCGGCCATTTTGTCCAAGCGGCCCCGCCTTTTGTACGACTATTTCAAGCAGCTGTTTGCCCAGGTGACCAATCCGCCGTTGGATTCCATCCGAGAAGAGTTGGTGACCTCCCTGAAAACAACCGTCGGCACGGAGCAGGACCTTTTTCAGGAAACGCCCCGTCACTGTCGGCAGCTCATGCTGGACGGTCCGATCCTGACCGATATCCGTCTATCACAGCTGCGTCAGATCGACCAGGCCGATCTGCGCCCGACAGCGCTGTCGATCCTTTTTCGGATGGAAGAAGGCAGCCGCGGGCTCGAGCGGGCGCTGACCGACCTCTTTCGCGCTGCGGTCGAAGCCGTGAAAAACGGTGCGACTCTTCTGATCCTCTCCGATCGGGGGGCCGACGAACGGTTGGCACCGATTCCGGCCCTGCTGGCCACGGCCGGCCTCCACCACCACCTGATTCGGAAAGGCCTGCGGACCCGCTGCGGCTTAATGGTTGAAACCGGTGAAGCCCGCGAAATCCATCACTTCTGCTGTCTTTTGGGTTACGGGGCCGCTGCCGTCAACCCGTACCTGGTATTCGAAACCCTGGCGCAGATGATTGCCGTCGGCGACCTGCCCGAGGTGGAGGCGCCAACGGCTGTCGCCAACTACGTGAAGGCCGTGGAAAAAGGCATCCTCAAGGTGATGTCAAAAATGGGCATCTCAACCCTGCAGAGCTACCGCGGCGCCCAGATCTTCGAGTGTGTCGGCCTCAATGAAACCGTCGTCGATCGTTATTTTACAGGCACGCCGTCGCGGATCAGCGGCGCCGGCATCGACCTGATCGCCGAAGAGATCCGGCAGCGGCAGCGGCATGCCGATGCGTCCCGAAACCATGAATCCGAGCGACAGCTGGACCCCGGTGGTAAATACAGGTGGCGCCGCAACGGTGAGGCCCACCAGTACACGCCGCTGACCATCGCCAGGCTGCAGCAGGCGGTGCGCAGCAACGACCGCCGGGCCTGGAACGATTTTACCGAACTCGTGGACGGCCAGAACCGTTGCGAGGGCCTCATCAGAGGGCTGTTCGATTTCAAAACAAGCGCTCCGTCGGTTCCCCTGGAAGAAGTCGAGCCGTGGGACGAGATCGTCCGGCGGTTCAAGACCGGCGCCATGTCTTACGGTTCCATCAGCAAGGAAGCCCACGAAACATTGGCGATCGCTATGAACCGCATCGGGGGCAAGAGCAACAGCGGTGAGGGCGGCGAGGACCCGGACCGCTACCGGCCCGATGGCAACGGGGACTGGCGCAACAGCGCCGTCAAGCAGGTGGCTTCCGGACGCTTCGGAGTCACACCAGAGTACCTGGTTCACGCCGAGGTGCTGCATATCAAGATCGCCCAGGGCGCCAAGCCCGGGGAAGGCGGGC
>JBATHN010000704.1:0-3253 GCA_049666885.1 Desulfobacterales bacterium | reverse complement strand
CTTTTGGCCGGATTGGACCGTCCCAGCTCCGGTGATCTGGTCGTGGCGGCCCATGATCTGGTTCGAATTTCCGAGAAGCGGCTCACGCACTTCCGCCGCAAGGCGATCGGCATGGTTTTTCAATCCTTCAACCTGCTGCCGACCCTCACCGTCCTGGAAAACGCTTGCCTGCCGGCGCTGCTGGCCGGGCTGTCCCTTTCGGAGATCGCACCCAGAGCCGAAGAGCTGCTGGGCTGGCTGCACCTCGATCACCGCCTGACCCACTTGCCGGCCCAGCTCTCCGGCGGCGAGATGCAGCGAACCGCAATCGCCCGGGCCCTGATCAACGATCCGGCGATCATTCTGGCCGACGAACCCACCGGCAATCTGGACAGCCGCAACGGTGAATCCGTGATGGCGCTGCTGTCCGAACTGAACCGCGCATGGCAGCGCACGGTTATTGTCGCCACCCACAGCAGCCTCGCCGATCCGTACGCCACCCGCCAGATCGACCTCAGGGACGGCAGAATCGCCGATCAGACATGAGACCCCTCCTCCTTTTCCTGCGACTCTACTACTGGTTCAGCCTGCGGTATATGCGGCTGCACCCCGTGAGGGCCCTGATCGTCGTTCTGGGAATCGCTCTGGGTGCGGCTGTCTTTACCAGTGTGCGCCTGTCGGTCCACGCCACCATCGATTCTTTTTCGCGGAGCATGGATCGGATTGCCGGTCGATCGGATCTGGTCCTTTTCCGGCCGGGGGGGCGGGTTCCAGAGGACCTCATGGTCAAGGTGACCCGCCACCCCGATGTGGCCGCGGCGACGGCTTTCATGACTATCTACGTCGAAGCGCTGACAGAGAGCGGGGAGCCCTTTCTGCTGGTGGGTCTCGATCCGGTGCTCGACCGGGAATTCAGGAAGTGGTCGGTTCACAGCGGGAAGGGTGCGGCTGCGGAAAACGGGCTCGAGCTTATCAGAGAACCGGCCACGCTTTTTGTCAGCAGCACCCTGGCCGAAAAATACGGCTGGGCAGCCGGTGACCGAGTGACCCTGGTGAATGCCCGGCGCAATGCCGTTTTCAAGATATTGGGCGTTCTTGACCGCGAGGGGCTGGCGCTGGCCGAAGGCGGCGCCCTGGCCATCACCGACATCGCCAGCTTCCAGGAATTCACCCGGCTTTTCGGCGTTGTGGATCGCATCGATCTGGTCCTGAGTCCGGCCGCGGCAAAGCAGCACCGGGAGGCGGTTGAACGGCAGCTGGCAGCGATCCTGCCGCCGGGAATCCGGATCGCCTCGCCCTCTGAAAACAAAGAGACGGGTCAGGCCATGATCGGCGCCTATCAGCTCAACCTGTCTATTCTGAGTTTTGCCTCTCTTTTTGTGGGCATGTTCCTGGTTTACAGCCTGGTGGCGCTGAATGCGGCCACACGACGCCACGAGCTGGCCGTGCTGCGCTCGACCGGTGCCGCTCCGTCCCAGCTCTTTTTTCTTTTTCTCACCGAAGGAGCATTCCTCGGGGTGCTCGGTTGGCTCTTCGCCTTTCCGGTGAGCAGCTTTTTGGTCCGATATCTCCTGCAGGGGGTCAGCCGCACGGTTTCCACCCTTTTTGTGCGGGTCCATGTCGACATGCTGCGGCTCGACGCGTGGGAAATACTGCTTTCTTTCGGGGTGACGATTTTTATCTCGTTGCTGGCGGCCTATCAACCGGCCCATGAAGCCATGCGGGTGGCACCCAAAGAGGTGCTCACCGACGCCCGGCAGCAGGTCACCCACCGCCTGACGGCACGCCGCTTGGCCGGGTTCAGCATCCTGTTGATGCTGGCGGCCTGGCCCCTTACCCGCCTGCAGGACGCAGGCGGCATTCCGTTTGGCGGTTACGGCGCCATCTTGTGCCTTTTTGCCGGCTTTGCCTTGCTGGCCCCGTACGGCCTGCAGAAAACAGGTGGTGTTCTGGCACCCCTGCTGCGGCGACTCGGGGGGATTCCTGCCTGGCTGGCCGGACGCTACCTGAGGGACAGCGGCACCCGCACCGCTATTTCCGTCGGGGCTCTCATCACGGCCGTCGCCCTGTTTGCTGCACTGGTCATTATGGTCAACAGCTTTCGCGGCACGGTCGACCTTTGGGTGCACCAGACCGTGAGCGGTGACCTGTTCGTGACCACCCGGCTGGGTTCCATCAACCGTTTTCGCGATCCACTGCCGGCCAAAGTCGTTTCAGGACTCAAACAACTGGAGGCGCCTGTCGATCTGGTCCCGAACCGGCGCTTCATCCTGACACACGCGGCACAGTTTGTCTATGAACTGGATGCAATGGATATCGCCACGTTTCTGCATCACGGCGGCTTTGTATGGGTTGCAGGAGACCCGGCGCGGGTTCAGCCGCAATTGATTGCCGGAGAAGGGGTAATCGTGTCGGAGGTGTTTTCAAACCGCTCCGGTTTGACAGTGGGCGACCTCTACCGGGCTCAAATCGAAAGTGTGACCGTTGAGTTGCCCATTTTGGGGATTGTCAGGGACTACCGCACCAACGGCGGCGTGGTGTTTTATCATCTGCCGGCTTTCAGGCAGCGGTTTTTCGATCCGGGCTGGAGTGGGGTCCGGCTCTATTTCCAGCAGCCACAACCGGATCCGGCCGCCGCGGTCTCGCGGCTGCGGGAAGACGTCGTGCGACGCTGCGGCGATCACATCGACATGGTCAGCGGCGACGATTTGCGCGGGACGGTGCTGCGGATTTTCGACGAAACCTTTGCCGTCACCACGGTGCTGCTGGTCATCGCGCTGATAATTGCCGCGCTTGGCATCACCACGACCCTGGCGGTCCAGGTGCTGGAGCGATCGCGCCAGTTGAACACCCTTTTGGCTATCGGCGCCGATCGCGGTCAGATTCGGGCCATGATCTTTTGGGAGGCCACCCTTCTGATCATTGCCGGCGAGATCTCGGGACTGGTCTGCGGCTTCATTCTCTCTTATGTGCTGATTTACGTCATCAATGTCCAGTCCTTCGGCTGGTCTTTTCTCTACCAGGTTAACTGGCGGGCGCTGGGGATGTCGCTGCCGCTGATCATTGCCACCGCGATTCTTGCAGCCCTGCCGGCCATCCGGTTGATCTTCAATCAGCCGCCGGCCACGCTGCTTAGGGAACCCTGATATTTTCCGTGGGGGCCGCCGAAAAAATGGCGACCATCACGGAAAATATTATTTTTGTGAAAGGCTCATGGCCCTGCGGACCATAACGGAGCATGAAAATAATGAGTTCTGGCGTTTCAGCTGCCAGG
>JBATHN010000703.1:0-1536 GCA_049666885.1 Desulfobacterales bacterium | reverse complement strand
TGATAAAACTAATCGCCATCGGACTTCTCTCCGGCATGTTCTTCAGTTCAACATTCATTTTAATCCGGGTGATGAGTTTGGAAGGGGGCCACTGGGTATGGTCGACCAGCCTTCGATACATGTATATGGTCCTGTTTCTGATCTTAAGTTTACCCATTTTTCAAGGTTGGGGGGCACCACGTCGGGTTTTTCGTCTTTTTCTACAACATTGGCGGTTTTGGATATTTTCGGGAAGCATCGGTTTCGGCTGCTTCTATGCCCTCATTTGCTTCAGTTCAGACCATGCGCCGGGCTGGATCATCGCCACGACGTGGCAACTGACAATAATTGCCAGCCTCTTTGTTTTGACCTGTTTTGGTCGATCTTTTCCAAAAAAGACCTGGATATTTTCATTGATCGTGTTTACCGGTGTCCTGATGGTCAATCTGAGCCACATTGCCACCAATGACATAAAAGGGGTGTTCATGGGCGGCTTACCGGTTCTCATCGCTGCTTTCTGTTATCCGGTCGGAAATCAACTGGTGTGGGAAGCCAGGAACGGCAACAAGAGCCTGCCTGATATTCAGAGTCCCTACATAGATAATCCATTCAACAAGGTCTTGTTGCTATCCTTGGGATCTTTGCCTTTTTGGGGCTTGCTAATTCTGATCACGGCACCGCCCCCGCCATCAAGCGGGCAACTTTTCAATACAGCCCTGGTCGCTCTCTTTTCCGGTATATTCGCAACCAGTCTTTTTCTATTTGCACGCGGCAAATCCAAAAGAGCCAGTGAACTGGCGGCTGTCGATGCGACCCAGTCAAGTGAGGTTATCTTTGCAATGACAGGCGAGATTCTTTTTCTGAGTTCTCCCCTGCCGAACACGATAGCCCTTGTCGGTATTTTTATGGTATTTAGTGGATTGGCTTTGTTTATCCGCTTTCAAGAAATTGTGAAGTAGGAATATGAATGAGGAGGAACCATGACAGTTGAAATAGTAAGAAAAGTTCTGGCCTGGTGTGCCGTGATGAATATCGGGCTTCTGGTGTGGTGGTTTCTGTTTTTCGTCCTAGCCCATGATTGGACCTATCGCCTCCACAGCAAATGGTTCAACATCTCTGTTGAAACCTTCGATGCCATCCATTATGCGAGTATGGCCTTTTTTAAAATGGGAACATTGCTTTTCATCCTGATTCCCTATTTTGCTCTTCATATCGTCGGGTAATTTTGCGTACGTCGCCAATTGAATCTATGCCGATTTTCGCTAAATTGTGTTGCGGCGGAAATTTCAATGGACTTAGGGCTCACTCAATGTCGTTATGACCGCGAAGCAAATACATTTTGCACTCGCGTGCCTGGGCGATCCCGACATCGCCGCTCACTCCAAGCGTTTTTTCAAAACCGGGAAAGGAGAATATGGCGAAGGAGACAGATTTCTGGGCATCCGGGTACCGGTTTTAAGACGGAAAGCCAAAGAATTTAAATACGCGCCTCTCCTGGAAATCCTGCGTGTTCTGACATCTACCTTCCATGAAGAACGTCTGCTGGCGCTTTTTATC
>JBATHN010000702.1:0-4338 GCA_049666885.1 Desulfobacterales bacterium | reverse complement strand
CTGGCGGCGGCGGACCTGGTTGTCAGCATGGGTGGCTACAACACGATCTGTGAGCTTCTTTCCCTGAGAACTTTGCCGTTGATCGTTCCAAGGGACACCCCACGCAAGGAGCAGTTGATCCGGGCCAAGATATTTCACCGCAACCACCTTATCGACTACATTCCATGGCATCAATGCGGGGCCGAGCGCATGCGCGAAAAGGTTTTTTCCCTGCTCGAGAGCCCGGCCGCCATCACCGGAGCGATATCCCGTTTTCATATGACGGGCATCAGCACCATGCGGGGGCGCCTGCAAGCCTTCAGGGGGTTAGAGCCGAACAACATCTGCAACCAGGCACTCCAGCCGGTAACCGGAAAACGGGTCAAAGATAGCCGGCTCGCAGCCGCTGTCCGCAGGGCGATTTAGCTTGTTTTCTTTCATAAATGGCCCTTTTCCGCGGCTGATTGTAAAAGGGGAAACTTGCTCCCCTTTTTTTATTTGATGGCAGAATGGGGTCAAAGGATGGCTATCGTTCTTCGGGCGGGGCAGTGACCGCCGACATCCGTTAGCTGCAAGTGGAGGACCTCCGATCGTGACGGGCAGAGAACGGCCGGTATTAGGGATGGTGCTGAAGGGTTACCCGCGGATTTCGGAAACCTTTATTTCAAACGAAATCCTGCTCCTGGAGCAGCTCGGTTTTACCGTTCACATTTTCTCGATGCGAGCGCCGCGGGAGAATTTTTCCCATCACAGCATCCGAAAAATACGGGCCCGGGCCGACTACCTGCCCGAAACGCTCCTGATTCCCCTGCCCCGTTTTCTGTACCACAACCTCTTGCTGGTCCGCCAAAATCCCCGCATTTACTTAGAAACGCTAAAGACCGCCCTGCGGCGGTTCAGAAGGACGCGTCGACCGGCGACCTTCAAACATTTTCTACAGGCCGGCTATCTGGCTCAGCGTCTTCTGCCCGGTAGCGGGGTTTGCCATTTGCATGCCCATTTTGCGCACTCGCCGGCCTCGGTGGCGCTTTTTTCCGCCCAGCTCAGCGGACTGGACTTCAGCTTTACCGCTCACGCCAAGGATATTTACACCTCGGATCCGGCGCAACTGCGCGAGAAACTCGCCCTGGCGAAATTCGTCGTGACCTGCACCGAATACAACCGCCGGTACCTCAAGAACCTTACCGATGGAGACGGCGCCCCAATATACCGCGTCTATCACGGAATCGACACCGGCTTGTTTTCCCGGCCTTCGGGTGTACGATCGTCCACCGCCCCATATCGTCTTCTGACCGTCGCCCGCATGACGGCCAAGAAGGGGTTGAAAACCGTCTACCGGTGCGTTCGATGGCTTTGCGACAACGGGTATGATGTTCGTCACACCTTGATCGGCGACGGCGAGGAGCGGGGAAAAACGCTGAAGCTCATCGACAGCCTCGCGCTCACCGATGTCGCCCGCTGGTGCGGCACTCAGCCCCATGAGGTGGTTCTCGACCACTACCGGAAGGCCGACGTGTTCGTGTTGGGCTGCGAAGTGGCGGCCAACGGCGACCGGGACGGCATCCCCAATGTTTTGCTGGAGAGCATGGCCATGGGTGTGCCGGTGGTTGCCACCTCGATTTCGGCAATCCCCGAACTCGTGCAGGACGGTGAGACGGGCTTGCTGGTGCCGCCGGGAGATCCTGAAAAGCTAGCCCGAGCGGTGGCGCGGCTGTTGACAGAAAACCACCTGCGGGAAGAGATCATACGCAAAGCCCACGAGCGTGTTTTACGGTATTTTGACAATCGTCAGCATATCCGGCAGCTGGCTGACATCTATTGTTCCGAGCTTCCGGCTTTTGACAAGACATGAACATCTGTTTTTATGCACCGTTCAAGCCGTTGGGGCACGACCAGCCTTCCGGAGATCTCGCTATCGGCACCGGCCTTTATGACTATCTGGCGGCAAAAGGACACCGAATGCGGGTGGCCACCGTGCTGCGGACGCGCTGGATTTTCTGGAAGCCGTGGTTGATGCCGCGCGTGCTGGCCGAGCGCCGACGGCTTGAACGGCGGCTGTCTGCCGACGCAACGGATCTCTGGTTGACCTACCACGCCTATTACAAAGGGCCGGACGTGATCGGTCCTTACGTTACCGCCCGCACGGGTGTTCCCTATGTCATTTTTCAAGGGGCCTACGCGACCAAACGCCGGCGCGACCTCAGGACTCTTCCGGGATTTTTGTTGAACCGGCGCGCCCTGCGGGCCGCCCGGCACGTGTTTGTCAACAAGCAGGTCGATTTCATCAATCTCAAACGGTTGCTGCCGCCGGAGCGGGTGACGTATGCGCTGCCCGGCATCTTTCCGCAGGACTTTTGTTTCTCCGAGGACGCGCGCAGGGATCTTCGGAGAAAGTGGAAGTTCGATGACACGCTGGTCGTGTTGACGGCGGCGATGTTTCGGCCCGGCGTCAAGTTTCAGGGGGTGGCCTCCGTCATCAGGGCTTGCGGTCGCCTGTCGCGGAACGGTCTTGCATTCCGGCTGGTTGTCGCCGGCGACGGCAGGCAAAGAACGGCGCTCACGCAACTGGCGAAAACCGAGCTTCCGGGCAAGGTTATTTTTGTCGGGAAAGTGCCGCGAACCGAAATGTATCGCTATTACAGCGCCGGTGACCTGTTTGTCTTTCCGGGAATCGGGGAGTCGTTGGGAATGGTTTTTCTCGAAGCCCAGTCCTGCGGGCTGCCGGTAGTGGCGGTCGCCAACGCCGGTGTTCCGGAAGTTGTCGAGGACGGAAAAACCGCACTGCTGGCCCCTCTCGATGATCCGGATGCTTTTGTGCGGACCGTGGAGGAACTTTTAGTCGATGCCGGCCGCCGGCGCAACATGGGCCGCGCCGCCCAGGCTTACATCCGGCAGAAACACGACTTGTCGAAAAACTATGCCAGTGTCGAAAGGGTGCTCAGCCGGATTGCCGACACCGGGCGGGTGGCCTGTCGAAACCAACAGCGATCGGGATGATGACAACGCAAGAAAAAACAACCCGTTTCGGCCTCATGCGACACGCGGAAACTGTCTGGAACCGCGAAAAACGCATCCAGGGGCAGCTGGATTCCCGCCTGACGGCAGCAGGAAGACGGCAGGCGGAATCTTGGGGTCATCTGCTCAAGACCTACCACTGGGACAGGTGTATCTGCAGTGATCTTGGCCGGGCCCGGGCGACCGCCACCATTGTAAACCGGATTGTTAATGTTTCCATCACCTGCGAGTCCGGTTTGCGGGAACAGAACTGGGGCCGATGGTCGGGTCGATCTATCGCCCAAGTCAGGCAGGAAGTACCAGATCTGCTGACCCATTTGACGATGCAAGGATGGCAATTCTGCCCGCCTGGCGGCGAGGACCGCGACAGCGTTTGGGAAAGGGGGCAGAGCGTGCTCAAAGCAGCCGCCGGAAAATGGCCGGGCACCACCATGCTCGTCATCGCGCACGAGGGCCTGATTAAATGCCTGATATATCGGCTCCTGCAGCGGCGGTTCCTGCCGACCGAGTCCCCCATTCTGAAGCCCGCCCACCTTCACTGGTTGGTTTGCAGCCGTGGACAGATAGAGATCGAAAAAATAAATGCGATGGCGCTAGCGTCTTGTCACACATAAATTGTCTTATCCATTGTTGCCCGCTGCTTGATATTTCAGGCCTGAGAACATAACAATGAACATCGGCAGTGTTGGTTTAGGTTTCTAATTTCGGGGCTTGCCCGCCCGTCTAAAATAATGTCAAATACCATGAAAATCATCCTCTACTGTCAGCACATCTGGGGCGTGGGCCACTATTTCAGAAGCCTGGAAATCTGCAAGGCGCTGAAAGGACATGATATTCTCATGGTTACGGGTGGCGCCGAGGTGGACACACCGCTGCCGGCCCATGTGTGCACGTTCCGCCTGCCGGCTCTGATGACGGATCGCAATTACAGCGGTCTTTTTCCGATCGAGAAGGGTCGGACTATCGGAGCGGTCAAGTCCGAGCGCAGACGGCTTCTCTTCGAACTCTTTGAAAGGGAAGCGCCGGATGCGTTTATTGTCGAACTCTACCCTTTCGGCCGCAGAGCCTTCCGCTTCGAGCTCGACCCTGTTCTGGACGGCATTCGTAGCGGAAAACTTTTTCGGAGCCTGGTCGCGTGCAGTCTGAGGGACATCTTGGTTGAGAAAAAAGACCCGGCGGTTTACGAAAAACGGGTTGTCGACATCCTCAACTGTCGGTTCGACGCCCTGCTGGTGCACGCCGATCCCGCCCTGATCACTCTCGACCGCACATTTACCCGCCTCGCCGATCTCAACATCCCCGTCGTTTATACCGGATTTATCACGCCCAAGCCAATTGCCGCTG
>JBATHN010000701.1:0-1536 GCA_049666885.1 Desulfobacterales bacterium | reverse complement strand
AAGTACCGATCCTGCACGCTCAACTTTATCGGTTAACAGCAAAACATCTTTCATTGCCGACATAACATCTTTTAATGTGCTCAAACATCCCTCCTTATTTCAGCCAGCACCCTTTCCGCATCAGCCAACCCTTTTTCCAAAGATAATTTAGCTCTGGCAGTCGCCGCGCTAACCTCTTTGACAAGCGCTGCTAACAACTCCTCGTCTTGGTTTTGTGGTTTTCTTTCGCAACGTTGCCGAACGAGTTCTGATAAACTTAGACCTTCTTGTTTTGCTTCCCGAGTCAAAAAATCCTTAAACTCTGGAGTCCCTAATATTGTGATTCGCTTTGTTTTTACTGCTGTCCCCATTTATATCCCCTTATTTTTTGTTATCATTCTAATGCACATTATAATATCTGTCAAGTCTCTATCTCAATCACCAATCGAGGGTATCCGCTTGCAATAGCAATATATTCCATACCTCGACGACCGATAGCCCAGTCCAAATTCCTTTTCCACACAAATAGGCTTTAAGATAAGGTTTTTGGCAAGGCCAGAGAGAGGAGGCTGTATACTTCATACGCCGACGACCGATAACGCAGTCCAAAAACCTAATCTTAAAGCCTATAGTAGGATGAGTAGTAATCACGGCTTGATCGCGCGCCCTCTTCCCACCGGCGTTCTACAAGAAACCGCACGACGAGCGTTATGACCAGCGCGATCTTGGCGTTGAAGCCGCGTCCCTGCCAGCGCCGGCTCGACACCCTGACACCATCTCCAAGGAAAATCGGCCGTCCCCGTTCCTTCAACCGCAGCGACAGCTCCACATCCTCCATCAGCATCAAGTCCGGAAACCCTCCGGCAGTTTGAAGCGCGGTTCTGTGGACAAACTGGGCCTGATCGCCGAAGGCGATGCCGGTGAAACGCGCCCGCAGGTTGTTCAAGGCGGAAATGACGCGCTCGCTCGCGGTCTCCTCCTCGAAGCGCATGCCAATGGCCCCACCCGGCGCGTGGGGATCGAGGCGCAGGTGTTTGAAGACGGCCGACAACATGCCCGGGCGCAGAACGCAGTCGGCGTGCAAGACCATTAACAAGTCGCCGGTAGCCGCTTCGGATCCATTTCGGATTTGCACGCCCCTGCCCTTCGGGCCGGAGACAACCATTGCCCCCAGTTCGCGGGCCAATTTCACCGTGTCATCCGTCGAGCCGCCGTCGGCCACGATGATCTCGGACACGTTTCGGCGCTCTTTCAACGACGTGATGCAGCGCGTCAAATTGTCGGCCTCGTTCAAGGTGGGAACGATGACCGACAACGTGCGGGGGGTGGGATAGATGCAGGTGCGAAAAAGAAATCCGTCTCTAAAAATTCCGTAGAACAGGAGACCGAAAAAGGGACCATATTCGATGAGCTTGATCCAGTGAATTTCCTTAAAGATGCCGGTCGCCAGCTCGGCTGCCAGAACCGGGAAGGTCAGTGCCGCGACCGCCTGTAAATAGATCCATGCGGCCGACGGGTAATAGACCAGAAACGGCGAGATCATGACCAGGTACCAGG
>JBATHN010000700.1:0-1738 GCA_049666885.1 Desulfobacterales bacterium | reverse complement strand
TGTTGTTTACCCTCCGAGAAAGACGGAAGACTTCAGAGCCTTTGTTGTCAATGGATCGCGGTAACCTACTACAGCTTCACCCTTGACGCCTGGCTCTGAAGCCTTCCGACTTTTGCAACGTTAGGGTAGACTCAGAGTACCCATTCAGGGGATTCAGCAGCAAAGCTAACCCACTGAAAACACTCTATTTTAACGTATTGTATAACTAATTGAATTAATTGAAAATAAATCTAGATTTTTTGTTTTCCCTATGCTATGCTTCCAATCATGGAAGTCAAGCGACCATTTTCTGATAAGCATTGGCTCGATACACCGGAACCTGTAAAAGGCTATATCATACACCTCGAGCAACTTATCGGGCAAATGCTCAAAAAGCAGGATGAGCTTGAAAAGCGTATCGAAAAAATCGAAGCTCACTCCAAAATGAATTCTCAAAATTCCAGCAAGCCGCCATCTTCGGACACCCCCTTTAAGAGACCGAAAAAAGAAAGCAAAAAGAGTAAACGAAAACGCGGGGCTCAGAAAGGCCACAACGGCCATCGACAGCAGATGCTGGCGCCTACAGACACAAAAATCGTTCTACCTGATGTATGTCCCTGCGGTCATTTGAGGTTGGATCCGGATACCGTGACTCCCTTCTATACGCATCAACACATTGAATTGCCTAAAATCAAACTCGACGTCACGCATTTGGTTCTTCATCAGGGAACATGCACCTATTGTGGAAAGACGGTAAAAGCAACTGTTCCGAATCAACTTGCCAGTGGATACGGACCGCGGTTGTCGGCGGTAATTTGTGAGTTATCCGGATCACATGGTGCAAGCCGCGAAACCGTGCAGGACTTTTGCCAATCCGTGCTGGGACTGCCGATTTCAACCGGTGGCATCCAGCGTGTGATTGACCGGATGTCCAATGCCATCGAACCCATCTACACCGCAATCGGTGACCAAGCCCGCCAACAAGAGGTCAATGGGATTGATGAGACCGCATGGTACAAGTCCGGAAAATTGCATTGGCTCTGGGCGATGGTCAATTCGATGGTTGCCTTTTTTATGATCCACCCCAATCGCAGCAAAGAGGCCTTTTTGCAACTGATTGAAGATTGGAGGGGGATCCTGATCAGCGACCATTATGGCGTATATGTCAATTGGGTCAACAAACGCCAGGCATGCCTGGCACACCTGATCCGAAAAGCCAAAGCGCTGGCCGAACGCAAGGATGAATCGATCAAGCAGTTCGGCAAATCCATTTTAAAAGAACTACGGCTGTTATGCCACTGGGCCAGAAAGCCTCCTGATGAAAAACAATGGACCGATTTTTACTCAAGGCTCATTTTGCTGTTGATGCTGCACGAAGGTGCAGACAATGAAGCCGGCCAGTTGGCGCGTTCAGTCGGCGGACAGCTTGAATCGCTATGGGTATTTCTTGAAGAAAACGGTGTCGAGCCAACGAATAATCACTCCGAGCGGGCGTTGCGGTTTGCCGTATTATGGCGAAAGCGCAGTTATGGAACCCAAAGTGATAAAGGAAACCGCTGGGTTGAGCGAATGCTCTCGCTTAAACAAACTTGCCGCATAAGAGGTCTTTCTGTGTTTCCCATTCTGGCAAATGCTATCGATTCATATTTCAATGACAAAGTGCCAGATGTCCTATGGATTACCGCAACTGACTAGCATCTCCCCCCTGAACATTTGCGAAAAATCTGTTTGTAGCGGTCAAACTCAGACAAGTAATTAT
>JBATHN010000699.1:0-2783 GCA_049666885.1 Desulfobacterales bacterium | reverse complement strand
AAAGGTGATCCGGGTGCAGATAGACGGCCGCGGCCATCTCATTTTTGACATCGGGGCCGGGGAAAAAGAGATCACCGTCCAGGCGCAAGCGGCGATATTGGCCACCGGCCGGTTTATCGGTCAGGGCTTGACCGCTGATCGCAAACGCATCCGCGAAACCCTTTTCGATCTGACCGTATCTCAACCGCCAACCCGGCAGCACTGGCACCGTGAGCATTTTCTGGATCTAAAGGGTCACGCCATCAATCGGGTCGGCCTTGAAATCGATGAGTGTTTTCGACCTTTGACGGCCGACGGCCGCCCGGCTTATGAAAATCTCTATGCCGCGGGATCCATCCTGGCACATTGTGATTGGATGCGAATGAAATGCGGCTCGGGTCTTGCGATCGCCACGTCCTATGGCGCCATCAACGCCTATTTGAAACAGCGGTGAGTCGGTTTAGCCCGTTAAGCCGGTTTAGCCCGTTTTGGTTCTTCTTTAATACGTATTTCATTAACTCGTGCCCATCCGCGGATTCATTAACAGACGAGAGGAGGTTAAAACAATGGCCCAATATATCGGTGCGTTGGATCTGGGAACCACGAGCAATCGGTTTATCGTCTTCGATCACCAGGGCCGGATCATCGGCTTTGACCAGATGGAGCACGAACAGATTTTACCTCGGCCGGGCTGGGTGGAGCACGACCCTATGGAGATCTGGCGCAATTCTCAGGCCGTTATCAAGGGGGCTTTGGGAAAAACCGGCATCAACGGTGGCGACCTGGTCGCCATCGGTATCACCAATCAGCGTGAAACGGCCGTCCTGTGGGACAAAAATTCCGGCCGTCCCCTTTACAATGCGATCGTTTGGCAATGCACCCGGTCCGATGCTATCTGTCGGCGGTTGTCGGCCGAGCACGGACAGGACCGGTTTCGGGAAAAGACCGGACTGCCTATCGCGACCTATTTTTCAGGGCCCAAGGTCCGCTGGATATTGGACGAGGTCCCGGAGGCCCGCACGGCCGCCCGAAAAGGAACAGCCCTTTTCGGCACCATCGAATCCTGGATCATCTGGTGGCTGACAGGCGGGCCGAACGGCGGGGCGCACGTGACCGACGTCACCAATGCCAGCCGAACGCTCATGATGAATTTGAAAACCCTCGACTGGGATGACGAAATTCTGAATGTGATGGACGTTCCCCGCCGGATCCTGCCGCGCATCGTCCCGTCCAGCGACCGGAATACCTGGGGCCATACGGCCAAAGACGGCGCCTTTAATTCAACCATTCCGGTGTGCGGTGCCCTCGGCGATCAGCAGGCCGCCCTGGTGGGGCAGGCGTGTTTTGACGTCGGCGAGGCCAAGAACACTTACGGGACCGGATGTTTTCTGCTATTGAATACCGGCAACGCCCCCGTGGCGTCCCGCCACGGTCTCCTGACGACCGTCGGCTACCAGATCAGGGGAGAGAAACCAGTCTACTGCCTCGAAGGATCGATTGCCATTGCGGGTGCCTTGGTGCAATGGCTGCGGGACAATCTGGGATTGATTGCTGCGGCACCGGATGTCGAAACCCTGGCCCGCACGGTACCGAACAATGGCGGCGCCTACATCGTACCGGCTTTTTCGGGGTTGTTCGCCCCCTACTGGCGCTCTGACGCGCGCGGCGTCATCGCCGGCCTGACCCGGTTCGTCAACAAGGGGCATCTGGCACGCGCCGTTTTAGAGGCCAGCGCCTATCAGACCCTCGAAATCGTCGAGGCCATGAACAACGACTCGGGAGTGGCCCTGAGCAGTCTCAAAGTCGACGGCGGGATGGTGGCCAACGAGCTGCTCATGCAGTTTCAGGCGGACATCCTGGACGTTCCGGTCATTCGGCCGGCCGTCACCGAAACCACCGCTTTAGGGGCGGCCTACGCGGCCGGGCTTGCCGTGGGCTACTGGTCCGATGCCGCAGAGCTCCGGAGCAACTGGGCGGTCGACAAAACCTGGGAGCCGCAAATGGATCCGGCCGAACGACAAAAGGGGATCGGCGATTGGAAAAAGGCCGTGGCGAGAACGTTTAACTGGGTGGAATAATGCTTTTCGAATTCGGTACGGCGAACCGCATCATCTTTGGTGCCGGTGCGATCGAACGCGTGGGACGGCTGGCTGCAGATCTGGGGCAGCGCGCCTTGGTGGTCACCGGCCGCTCACCCGAGCGAGCCGATGTGATCGTGCAGCAGTTAAAAAAACACAACGTCCGGGTCAGCCGTTTCAGCGTTACCGGCGAACCGACCCTGATAATGTTGACGGAAGGATTGTCTCAGGCGCGACGCCACGGTGCCGATGTGGTCATCGGTTTCGGCGGCGGCAGTGTCATCGATGCCGGCAAGGCACTGGCCGCGCTGGTTAACAATCCCGGTGACGTAATGGACTACCTGGAAGTCATCGGCCAGGGCCGGCCGTTGACGAATGTCCCGGCGTCTTGTATCGCCGCTCCGACCACGGCCGGCACCGGGGCCGAGGTCACCTGCAACGCCGTGTTGAAATCGACCGAACACGGCGTCAAGGTCAGCCTGCGCAGTCCGATGATGTTCCCGCGTTTTGCGGTCGTCGACCCCGAGGTAACGCTGTCGCTGCCACCGAAAGTGACGGTCGCCACAGGAATGGACGCCCTGACCCAGCTCATCGAAGCCTTCGTGTCGAAGAGATCGAATCCCCTGACCGATAGTTTGTGCCGCGACGGGATCAAAAGGGTCGCCCGCTCCTTGCGAACAGTCTATTTTCGGCCGGACGACGCAGGCGCCCGCAGCGACATGTCCC
>JBATHN010000698.1:0-1875 GCA_049666885.1 Desulfobacterales bacterium | reverse complement strand
ACGTTATTTTTGAGTGAGCCCTTAGCAATGCAAAGCAACGGTTATAGGTCATGGACGCATATTACGGTCGCATTCTGACGGGAAAATACAGCGCCCCCCTCAAGGCCCGCATCGAACAATGCATTCTCCATTGCCAGGGTTTCGACGATCTGGGAACACCCGCTATGCCGTACATATCGGCGTGGCGGTCAAAGGAAAACACCATCTGGTATGAGTTCGTCAGCCGGCGCCTCATCGAGCTTCTCGGATGTGATTATTCCGAGGCCCCGCAGCACTTCAGAGAGAGCATCATCGAACGCCGTCGATACACCCGCAAATTCAGACGCAAAAGGCTGTCTGAAGAAATACTCAAAAGCAACGAAGTAAATGTTAAAAAGATGAAGTTGAGAAGAGAGGCCATCAGGCAGGGAACCCTCGATGCCGTCTACAATTTCAAAACAGTCGCATCGGGCACGTGCTGGATTAAGGACCAGGCAACCATCGAGGCATACGAGCCGGAAGGCGTTTACGTATCGATAGGCAATTTAACCGTTGTTACCAAGGAAATGGAGGCGGAGGAACGACTCAAGGAGACCCAGAAGTCTTTGCAGAAAAGCGAGAAAAAATATCGCGACCAGGCCATTCATGACAGTCTGACGCGCCTTTACAACACCAGATATTTGTATAAATCCCTGGCCGCTCTAACAAAGAGGCGTCCGTCAAAAGCAAAGCCGTTTTCCCTGGTATTTATGGACATTGACAATTTTAAACAGGTTGTCGATACCAATGGCCACCTTAATGCCAGCAAAACGCTGCGGGAGATTGCCGCAACCATTAAATCCACGCTGCCGGAACCGGCTTACGGCGTCGCCTATGGGGGTGATGAATTCGTAGTGGTCTTGCCGGGCTTCGACAAGCAGCAGGCCTTACTTCTGGCAGAAACCATCCGTTTGCGAATAAGAGAGTCAACTTATCTCAAGAGTTCGAACCTGCAGGTCCACGTCAGCGCGAGTCTCGGTATTGCGACGTTTCCCGATGACGCGGACAACTTAACCGACCTTCTGGCCCGGGCAGACCGGGCGATGTTCAGTGTAAAAGAGGGAGGTAAAGATTCAATCTGCGGCATCTCCCTTGAACAAAGCAACCAGTCGGCCGCCAAAAAAGTAAACCAGAAGTGCTAAGTGTAGATGCATGATCACACCTGACGTTTTCTCTTCAAGCACTTTCGGCCTTTTTTGACGAATCTAACCAATACGAAGTCTTATGCGTCAATAGCTGTAGATGATAGAAAAAGTAGCCATAATCGCCTTTTTGGTGGAAAGCATCGTGCTCCATGAAATGGCGCACGGTTTCGTTGCCCTGCTTTTTGGAGACCACACCGCCGAGAGGCAAGGTCGCATCACGTTGAATCCTATTCCCCACATCGACCCACTCTGGACGATCGCCATACCCGTCGTGGCTTTCTTTATTTCCAGCGGAACGTTTGTCATCGGTGGAGCGAAGCCTGTTCCCGTAAACCCATCCAATTATAGACGACCGGTACTGGGAGACATCTGCGTCTCGGCTGCTGGAATCGCCGTAAATTTTCTGATAGCCGTGATAATGATTCTGCTGCTCAATATTGTTCATACGGTTTCCGGGAATCTCACCGGCTCGGTCATCGCCACCGTTTTCTTGCGCGTTGCACTCCTGAACATCGTGCTGGCGATGTTCAACCTGATCCCCATTCCACCTCTGGACGGCAGCCATCTTTTTAAATATTTGCTGCCCCTCGGGCTGCGCGGCCCTTATGAGAAGCTTGGCCGCAGCGGTGCGGGGTGTATCATTCTGATCTTAGTCATCAATATACCCGGATTATGGAATATCTTCAGAACCTCGTTCTATTGGGTGGGAGAT
>JBATHN010000697.1:0-1712 GCA_049666885.1 Desulfobacterales bacterium | reverse complement strand
TAGGAATACGCCGCAATCGCGATCGGCCCGATCAGGTGGGGTGCCAGTTTGGCGGTCAGAAATATGGAGGTTGGACCGTCGGCCCCGCCGATGATGGCGATCGAAGCGGCTTCTTTGGGCAGAAAACCAAGGGCCAGGGCGCTGATTAGCGTGAAGTAAATTCCCATTTGGGCTGCGGCACCCAGGAGCATCAAGCGGGGCATCGCCAGCAGAGAGGAAAAGTCGGTCATGGCCCCCAGACCCAGAAACACGATCGAGGGGTAGACGCCGCTGGTGACCCCGAAATACAGGTAATGCAGAACGCTGTTGGGTTCGTAGATTCCGAGGCCGAAGCCCTTGAAGAACGGAATGTTTCCTACCAGCACGCCGAAGCCGATCGGCAATAGCAGCAGGGGTTCGTATTCTTTGGCGATGGCGAGGTAGAGAAAAAGCGATCCGACCAACAGCATGATGATGTTGCGGAAGTCCACCAGGTAGTAGCCGGTGTTGGATAAAAATTGGATGAGCAGGTCCATGGCACCCCTTCCTTATTGTCTGTCCGGTTGATAGGCCGTCCCGTAAAACCACGGCGATCAGTCCCGCCAAACGAACCGGCCGTCTCCGGCCGGAACAATGACCCCGGATTCGCGCAGGCTTCGAATCGACAGATGCACGTGTGGCAGCTCGTCGCTGTTGGCCAGTTCATAGAGATTCGTGAGCTCGAACGATTCTCCGAGTTCGGCGACCAGCGGCTTCAAGCGCGCTTGGGCCTCATCGATGTCGAAGGCGGGCGATTTGGGGACAACGGCTTCTTTCGGCGCAGTTTTAACCGCCTGTTTTTTCTCCGAGCGTTTTTCTACCCCCTTTTCCAGGAAAGCGGCGATTTTATGCAGCTGCGAGATCACGAGGGATAAAATCGTCAGACCCGCCATGACGATCAGCGCCCCGGCAACTGCCATGACCCAGCCGTTTTGAGCGGATATGGCTTCGAGACCATACAATGCACACCTCCTTGATACGTTTACCCTTCTTCCTTTGAACTCAACGCCCTTCGTTCCGAAGCGATCTTGTCGATTTTTGCAATGATCTTTTTGCCGAGCGCATTGTTGTTCTGAATCAGTTGGAAGAAATCGTTACTCGAAATGGACAGAACCTCTCCATCTGTTTCGGCCATAGCGGTGCCTGTATATTCGAAAGGGGCAATGACGGTCGACCAGCCGATAACCGTTCCCTTCTCGTCGAGGGTATATGCGCGACCTTTTTCCAATGAGACCGTAAATGTTCCGTATAAGACGATGAAAAACGTCATGGCAGGAGTTCCCTGGCGCAGAAGTACCTCTCCTTTTTTAACGCTCCTTGATTTCAGCGAAGATGCAAACTGCTCCAGTTCAATGTAGCTCAGGCCCTGAAAAAACGCCAAAGGCTCAATGGTTTGTACTTCGACAGGCATGGCTGAGTCCTTTTGTGAATGAGAAATTATTTTGATGGGCAAAACCGCACAAGGGTTTTCGCCGCGACGTACATCAAACACGTCGCGGAAGGATACCCCGCGGAGAACCCCGCCATTGCGGGACTCATCCGATAAATCGCCATTTATTAACGGCAATCAGCCGATGACCGCCAGCACGTCGTTCTTCTGCACCGAATCGCCGCTCGCAAAGTTGACGGCCTTGATGGTGCCGTCGACCGTTGCCGGCAGGGCGTTTTCCATTTTCATGGCCTCGAGCACCACC
>JBATHN010000696.1:0-2088 GCA_049666885.1 Desulfobacterales bacterium | reverse complement strand
ATATGAATGAACGTGACGTTGTTACATTGTTGATTCTTTTTGAGTTCTCTCTGTATCGTTTTGGTGGCTGCAGGCAGTTCCGGGTTTCGGCCTATCCTTTGGGTCGCCCGGCTGATGGCCGAGCGGTCCACATCAAACCGGCGGGCCACTTCGCTTCTGGAGATCGACAAGTTCTGCGTGGCAACATAGCTGACATGGATGCGAGCACGTGCGATCTCAACGCGTAAAGTCGGCCGGGCCAGCTTCTTCTCTTCAATGCCAAGATTACGGTGTGCAGCGGCAATTACCGTGGACAGATCCATACCGGCAGACTGCAGCCGCATAAAGAATTGATCTGTAGCGATACTGAAAAAGATGTCCGTTCCGGAGGTGTTCCCGCTGAAAGTGGGATTAAAACGCACCGCATAGCAGGCCAGAAGCCGGTGCATAACAGATGCGATCAGAACGCTGGCCGTGCGCAGAAGCAGATGCACGCGGTTTGGTCATAAAGGCTCAAGTATGACAGGGTGTAACCGTCTCCTGCAGCAGACTCGGGAGCTTCTCGATAAAGTCCTCCCCACCCTTGTCTTTTTTAAATATCGCTTAGCGTTCGACCCCTCGAATGACGATATGATGCAAGTCACCGGCAGCATCTTTGCGAATCAGATTGAAATGCGGTACTTGCAATAGGCTGACAACAAGAAAACAATGTCTCTACGTCCCTACAAATCGGTCCGAATTGAGGGCAGTGCGCGGATCGTGGTTGGCTTAGCTTTTACTTCGTCTTCCGCGAAGTCCGCTTTGGCGCTTCGGGTTGCATTTCACGGTACATGACCCAGTGCAGCAGCCGGCCATCCCTCGATCTCCGCGCCACTACCAGGTTGGTACCCTTCGGGGCGCGCCCTGAACGCGCCCGCATCCCCTCGCACGACCACCGCCACGCCAGCCGTTCCACACGGAACGCGGCGGCCGAGCCAGGATGGAGGAAGAGCTCACCATCTGCTCCCTTGATGCGCAGTTCGCCTGCCTCTACGGCTTCGGAGGCGGAATTCAACACCTCCCGCTTTAAGTTCTGCACTTGGCGTGTGCTTCGGAAGGGCTGGCCCGTCGGATTGAGGGGATCGAGTGCTTTCTGTGGCCCCGTGTCTTTCCAAGCGACCTTGAGCAGCGGGCCGGCCTCGTATGAAAGCCGTGGAGGCTCGTCGCAGTAACAGCCCATGACGCGGGCCGAGAGTAGGGCCGTTGGTTCGTTGACGAAATAACAGGAACAAATGTTCAGGTAAGAATCCTTCGGGCACAGGACCCCGCTTTCCAGATGATAGTGCCTACCGTGATCGTCGACTGTGCCGCCGAAGAGAAGCCTGCTCCAACTTCCCATCAATGTATTCCATACGAATCCGCACGCCTTGGAGTCCGCGCCGTTAGGATGGTTGTACAGGTCAAACAGGACGTCAGCGAGCACGAAATCCCGATCGAAAGGACCGAGAATGGTCTTGCATTCTAAAGGCAAGACGAGCAGGGCGCCGTAGTCTAGCGCAGAGCATTCACAGGTCATCGCTTTTCTCCTTGGTTGTTTCGTTGTTACTGTCGGATTCCCCGGCTAATCCCGATCGCACAACGGTCGTAGCTGAATCCGTGATCGATGCTGGCTTCCATTATTGATAAGAACTCGCTTTTTCAAGAGTGGATTAAGCGGCAATATGAATTGTGTATAGGTGTCAGCTGAAGCGCAACATATGGGAACGTCAAATTAGCGAAAGCGAGTATCATCCAGCTATCAAAGGCGGAATTGATTGTCAAGATGATTTTTGTCTAAAAGTAGGGATTAAAGGGACAATGTTTACATGCTTTACTATAGATCAAGGCAAATTTTAGATCTCGCGCAAAGTCCCGGCCCTGTCGAGGTGAACGACTGCCGACAGATTGGTTGATCCTTAGGCGCCGAGCGATGTCAATGGCTTGTAAACCCAACTCATTGTGTGCGAAATGAAACAGCAAGCGCCGCGTCAGAACTCTCTGGGGTGGTTTGTCCGTACACACGATGGCTTCTCTGCACTCAAAACAGGGCGTTTCCTAAACACGCATTGAAACCGTTAAAATCTATGCCCG
>JBATHN010000695.1:0-7817 GCA_049666885.1 Desulfobacterales bacterium | reverse complement strand
CCATCACAGGGAAAAAACTCGCTTAACACTCCAGCGCCCCTTCCCATCTCAGTCGCTCGCCTCTGCTCCCCCCGCCACCCGAGAGCGGCGAAGCCGCGTTTCATAAATTTTATATAAAACCGCGCTGCGGTTTTATATAAAATTTATTCTAGCACCCAATAAACCGAGAAATAACAATCCGCTGCACTTCCGACGTCCCCTCGCCGATCTCGAGCAGTTTGTGGTCCCGGTAAAACCGCTCCACCTGATACTCCTTCATCAGGCCATAGCCGCCGTGAATCTGGACCGCATGATCCGCCACCCGCCCCATGACCTCCGAGCAGTAGAGTTTGGCCATGGCAGCCGCTTTCTCGAAAGGCCGGCGCTTGTCCCTGAGCCAGCAGGCCTTGTAGAGCAAGTTTCGAGCGCATTCGATTTCAACGGCGCAGTCGCTCAGCTTGAACGCCACCGCTTGAAATTTCGAAATCGGTTGTCCGAATTGCACCCGTTCGCGGGCATATTTCAGGGCCATTTCATAAGCGCCCTGGGCCCCGCCAAGCCCCATGGCGGCAATCGACAGCCGCCCGCCATCCAGGGTTTTGAGCATCTGGTGAAATCCATCTCCCTGGCGACCCAGAATGTTTTCCGCCGGGATGCGGACGTTGTCGAAGTAGAGTTCGGCCGTGTTGGATGAGCGCCACATCATCTTACGGTGCATCGGAACGGCCTTGAAACCCGGCGTACCATGCTCCACCAAAAAGCAGGTGTACTCCGGCTTGCCGTCGGGCCGTTTTCCGGTAACGGCCTGGACGGTGACCCCCATCGACATATCGCAGGCGGCATTGGTGATGAAGATCTTCGAGCCGTTCAACACCCATTCGTCGCCGTCCGGCTCCGCCGTGGTCCGGCTGCCGCCGGCATCGGAGCCGGCCGTCGGCTCCGTCAAGCCGAATCCCCATAGCAACTCGCCGCGACAAAGCGCGGGAAGGTATTTTTCCTTCTGCGCCTGGGTGCCGAAGTAGTATATCGGACCGATCCCGAGGGAGTTGCCGGCAGCGATTGTCGCGGCCTGCGATCCGTCCACGCGGGCGATTTCTTCCACGGCGATGATGTAGGACAAATAGCCCAGCTCCTGGCCGTCGAAATCCTCTGAAACGAACATCCCAAAGAGACCGATCTCCCCCATCTTGCGGGTGAGTTCCGACGAAAATTCTTCTTTCTCGTCCAGTTCACCGGCCAGCGGAGCGATTTCGCTTTCGGCGAAACGACGGACCTCTTTACGGATCATCTCCTGTTCTCTGCTCAGATCAAAATCCACAGTACCCTCCTTACCTCCGGCAATCCTTGGTCAACTTTTTAATGGAGCCGGGTGACCGGATTTTAAAGCGGTCAATTGTTTGAGCGCATTAGCGCGCATTGAACCGAACAATAAGAAGTCTATTGTCGGATCCGGGCTTGTGGAGTTTGAAACGCATTTTTTTGAGGCTTCAGCATTGTTCGGTTTTATGCTCGCTTTTGCGCGAGTTTTGAGCGTTTTAAAATACGGTCACCCGGCGTAATCTGCAGGATTCTTATTTTCACCGAAAATCTCTCATTGATAAAGACTGCATATTGAACGAGCGCTCGCTCAGATAGCTATAAATTAACTGCACGCCCTTGCAGTTGTCAACAGGTTTCTTTTCATCTTCCAGTGGTGGAGAATATTTTTTCTAATAATTATTTTATGTTATTTCAGTTAGATAAAATTTCAAAAAAAGAACGGTCGCCCAGGTCACATGACGGCCGTGTTTTGTGGAAATCCTTGACAATAAATTGGCCGGTATGCTAAAAATTTGAATGAGCGCTCGCTCGGATTTCTCGAATCATCACCGGCGATTGGTGCGCCCGACGTCAGCCGGCATACGGAAGATTTCTCATGCAGAAGGCCAGCCGCACAAATGACATCCCGACGCAAATCAAAAATCCCGAACTCGTCGATCGACGACGACGCCAAATTGCAGAGTCCGCGGTTAAACTGTTTATAAAAAACGGTTTTCATAAAACCACGACGCGCCAGATCGCCCAGGCGACCGGTTTCTCCATTGGATCCCTGTATGAATACGTGGCTTCCAAGGAGGATGTTCTGTACCTGGTTTGCGATTCCATTCACGCCGAGGTCGAACGTCTGGTGGCCGACACAATGGCCAAAGCCGGCGGCGGCCGCAATGCCCTGGCCCAGGTGATCCGGGAATATTTTCACGTCTGCAACCGCATGAGCGACTTTATTCTTCTCATCTACCAGGAAACCCGCTCACTGCCGGCCCAGTGGCAAAAAAGGGTGCTTGAGAACGAACTCCGTATCACGGGTCTTTTCGTCGAGGTGCTGGCCGACATCGCTTCATCAGGAGGCCTGCCGCATCTCGACGACCGCCAAATCGAATTGGCCGCCCACAACATTTCGGTTTTGGGCCACATGTGGACGTTCAGGCGTTGGTTTTTCAGCCGTCATTACACGATCGAGGAGTATATCGAGTTACAAACCGAGCTTGTCTTGCGCATGTGCACCTCAGCATCCGGCTGATGATCAAACGGCACTGACGACAGCCCGGGTTAAGAGCTCACGAGAGACTAAGTGGCCCTATTCCTAAATACGGTGGCATTCAATGACCGATGCATCCCGCCGCGCCGTGTTGCTCGGCGCTCGCATACGCTTGGTATGCTCGCTTCTCGCGCCTTGCGCTGCGGGCGTCTCGGTCATCTC
This sequence comes from Desulfobacterales bacterium, assembly GCA_049666885.1. Classification (GTDB taxonomy): domain Bacteria; phylum Desulfobacterota; class Desulfobacteria; order Desulfobacterales; family SG8-13; genus JARFQH01. The sequence continues at coordinate 5,098 of JBATHN010000695.1, read as the reverse complement.
GGTGCGTCACCGTATTTACGAACAGGACCACTAAGTCGGACCATTATGGATGGGTCCTATTACCTGAACGTGAGCAACTATAGGCTTTACGATAAAGATTTTGGCAAGGCCAGAGGCAGGAGGCTGTATTGTAATACGCCGACGACCGATAACGCGGTCCAAAACCTTAATCTAAAGCCTATAGTGATACCGGTACTGCTTCACCGGGACCTTCAGCCGAGGCACAGGAGGGGGTATGAGCCAGGAAGTTGACGTTTACACACCCAAAAACAACATTCGTGTGGTGACTGCTACGTCTCTTTTCGACGGGCACGACGCCGCTATCAACATCATGCGCCGCATTCTCCAGGCCACGGGGGTGGAGGTCATCCATCTCGGCCACAATCGTTCGGTCCAGGATATCGTCGATGCGGCTATCGAAGAGGATGCCCAGGGTGTAGCTGTATCGAGCTACCAGGGCGGACACATCGAATTCTTCAAATACATGGTCGATCTTCTCAGGGAAAGAAGCGCCGATCACATCAAGGTCTTCGCCGGCGGCGGAGGGGTCATCGTCCCCGAGGAGATCAAGCAGCTGGAAGCCTACGGTGTCTCCAAAATCTATTCGCCAGAGGACGGTGCCAGCAAAGGTCTTCAGGGAATGATCAACCACATGGTGCGGCAGCTCGATTTCCCGACCGTCAAGAGTTTCAACTTTGCCTTAGACAAGCTAAAACCCGAGAACAAATTGATGGTGGCCAACCTGATTACCGCCGTGGAGCAGGCCAAAGCAAAGCGAAACGGTCATTTGGCGGAATTGCGGACTCAGCTGCAGGCGCTTTCTCGCGACCGCAAAGCGCCGGTCATCGGGATCACGGGAACCGGTGGTGCCGGCAAATCCTCCTTGACCGACGAGCTGATCATCCGCCTGTTGCACGATTTGAAAAATATCCACGTTGCCATTATCAGCTGTGACCCATCGCGGCGCAAGACCGGCGGCGCTCTTCTGGGTGACCGGATTCGGATGAATGCCATCGGCAGCCCCAGGGTCTACATGCGGTCTCTGGCCACACGCAGTTCCCAAACCGAAATCCCCGAAGCCCTCGCCGAATGCGTCCTGGTGGCCAAAGCGGCGGGATTCGACCTTATCATTGCCGAAACAGCCGGAATCGGCCAGGGGGACTCCAGGATCATCGACATGGTGGACGTTTCCCTCTATGTCATGACCAGTGAGTTCGGTGCCGCCTCCCAACTCGAAAAGATCGATATGCTCGATTTTGCCGATCTCGTGGTCGTCAACAAGTTCGAGAAACGCGGCGGCGAGGACGCCGTGCGTGATGTTCGCAAACAGGTCCAGCGCAACCGCAATGCCTGGAACAAAACGCCGGAAGAGATGCCGGTCTTCGGAACGATTGCCTCCAAGTTCAACGATGACGGCGTGACCGCACTGTACCGCGCCCTGCTCGACACCATCGCGGAAAAAACCGACGTCACCTTCCGTTCCAACCTGCCGCGACCGGAATCCAGGACATCGACCTCCAAGACGATCATCATTCCGCCGGATCGTACCCGTTATCTGGCCGAAATCGCCGATACGATGCGGCGCTATCACCAGCAGACGGCAGCGCAGTCGGAAGCCCTCCGCAAATCCTGGCACATCGATGAAACCCTAAAACTGCTGGGGGACGAACCGGCCGAGTTGGTCACCAGGCTCACGGAAGAAGCGAGCGCAGCACGGGAAAACATCCGGGATGACTCCCATAAGGTGTTGAACGAATGGCAGACGGTCAAGGAAGCCTACGGGCGCGACGAGCTGGTGTACGCGGTGCGCGACCACGAAATCCGCGTTCCCCTTTTCACCGAGTCGCTGTCCCACCAGAGGATACCGAAAATCGTGCTGCCCGGCTTCAAGGATCCCGGCGAGATCTACCGCTGGATGCGCGAAGAAAACGTTCCGGGCCGCTTTCCTTTCACGGCCGGGGTTTTCCCGCTCAAGCGCATGGACGAAGACCCCACGCGCATGTTTGCCGGAGAGGGCGACCCGGACCGGACCAACCGGCGCTTCAAGCTCCTTTCCGCCGATTACGAGGCCAAGCGTCTGTCGACCGCTTTTGATTCGGTGACCCTTTACGGCTATGACCCGGATCGGCGTCCGGACATTTACGGCAAGGTCGGCACCTCGGGGGTCAGCATCTGCACGCTGGACGACGTCAAGGTGCTTTACAGTGGCTTCGACCTATGCGCGCCCAACACGTCCGTCTCGATGACCATCAACGGCCCGGCGCCGATTCTTCTGGCCATGTTTCTGAATGCCGCCATCGATCAGCAACTGGACCGGTACACGACCGAAAACGGCAAACCGCCATCGTCGGAAGTATACCAAAACATTCGCGCCGACGTCCTGGCCAACGTTCGCGGCACGGTTCAGGCCGATATCCTCAAGGAAGACCAGGGACAGAACACCTGTATTTTTTCAATCGACTTCGCCCTCAAGATGATGGGTGATATCCAGGAATACTTCATCAACAAGAATATCCGCAATTTCTATTCGGTGTCGATTTCCGGGTATCACATCGCCGAGGCCGGAGCCAATCCGATCTCCCAGCTGGCCTTCACGCTGGCCAACGGGTTTACCTACGTCGAATACTACCTGTCACGCAACATGCCGATCGACAGCTTCGCACCGAACCTCTCTTTCTTCTTCTCCAACGGCATGGATCCGGAGTACACCGTGATCGGTCGGGTGGCCCGACGAATCTGGGCCGTGGCCATGCGCGAGAAATACGCCGGATCCCTACGGTCGCAGATGCTCAAGTACCATATCCAAACCTCGGGCCGCTCCCTGCACAGCCAGGACATCCAGTTCAACGATGTCCGCACAACCCTGCAGGCACTCATCGCCATCTACGACAACTGCAACAGCCTCCACACCAACGCTTTCGACGAGGCGATCACCACTCCCAGCACAGAATCGGTGCGGCGCGCCCTGGCGATCCAGATGATCATCAACCGCGAATGGGGGTTGACCAAGAATGAAAACCCCAACCAGGGCAGCTTCCTCGTCGAGGAACTCACCCGGCTGGTGGAGGAAGCCGTTTTAATGGAGTTCGACCGCATCACCACCCGCGGCGGCGTGCTGGGCGCCATGGAAACCGGCTACCAGCGCAGCAAAATCCAGGAAGAATCGATTTACTACGAAACCCTGAAACACACCGGCCGCATGCCCATCATCGGCGTCAACACCTTTCGTGACCCGCACGCCAGTCAGAACGATTTCATCGAAACCGTAGAATTGGCGCGAGCCACCGAAGAAGAGAAGGAATCGCAGCTCAAGCGCCTGGAAGACTTCAAGAGAGCCCACGCCGAAGAAGCACCCCGGGCCCTGAAGCGCCTGCAACAAACGGCGCTCGGTAATGGCAACATTTTCGCCGAACTGATGGACAGCGTGCGGGTCTGCTCACTGGGCCAGATCACCCAGGCCCTGTACGAGGTCGGGGGCCGGTATCGCAGAAACATGTAATTTTCGATTCAGATACGGATCTTTTACGCAATCTCTGCGTCAATCTTCGAAATAGATTGTGCGACGCACTACAAGTAAGTCTCCGCCCAATTTCTCTATTTCCTTGATCTTGCGCAAAATCTCTCGCTTCTGAATCGAAAATACATAAGGCAATTATACAAGGAGAATACGTCATGAGAGAAGCGGTTATTGTCAGTGCGGTACGCACGGCCCTGGGTAGTTTCAACGGATCATTGGGAAACATCGGCGCCACTCGGCTGGGTGCGATCGTCATCGACGCTGCGATTCAGCGGGCCGGAATTCCCAAAGAAGAGGTCAACGAGGTCATGATGGGGCAAGTGCTGCCGTGTGGGTACGGCCAGAACCCCGCCAAGCAGGCGGCTGTGAAGGCCGGTTTGCCCTGGTCTGCCGAGTGTATCACGATCAACAAGGTCTGCGGATCAGCTCTGAAAACGGTCATGCTTGCGGCCCAGGCCGTAGAGGTAGGGGATGCGGACGTGGTGATAGCCGGCGGCATGGAGAGCATGAGCCTCGCCCCTTATTACCTTGAAAAAGCACGTTTCGGTTACCGTATGGGTCCGGGACAGCTGCAGGACCACATGGTCCACGATGGTCTCTGGGATGTGGTCAACGATTTTCACATGGGTGTGTCCAACGAACTTTGTTCTGCAAAGTACGATATCAGCCGCGAAGACCAGGACCGCTACGCAGCTGAATCTTACCGCCGGACCCTGGCGGCCATTTCGGCGGGAAGATTCAAAGAAGAAATCGTACCGGTGGAGATCCCACGCCCCAAAGGAGAGCCGGTCATCTTCGAAGAAGACGAGTGCCCGCGGGAAACCTCCTACGAACTTCTCGCGCGGATGAAACCGGCCTTCCGGAAGGACGGGGTCGGCACGGCCGGTAATGCCTCGATCATCAGCGACGGTGCCGCAGCGGTGGTCGTCATGGCACGGGAGAAAGCCGAGGCGCTGGGATGTCGCATCATGGCGACCATCGGCGCGCAGGCATCGGCCGGCATCGACATGAAGTACGTCCTGGTGGCGCCGATTTGGGCCGTCCCCAAGTGTCTCGCAAAAGAAGGCATCGGCAAAGAAGAAATCGACCTGTACGAGATCAACGAGGCCTTCAGCGGCTCGACCGTCGCTGTCATGCGGCAGCTCGACCTGGACCCCTCGATCGTCAATGTCAACGGCGGCAGCGTGGCCCTGGGCCACCCGATCGGCGCCAGCGGCTGCCGGGTGTTGGTAACCCTGCTGCACGAAATGATCAAACAGGACAAGAAAATCGGCCTGGCCTCTCTTTGCCTGGGTGGCGGGGAAGCAGTGGCGATGATCGTTAAAAGATAGAAATCGGGTTTCCCGGGTTGCGAGTTGCGGATTTTGCGTCTATCCTGCAACTCGTAACTCGTAACTCGTAACCCGTGCAACCCGCAACCCGTAACGCACGACGCTTGTCGCTTACCGCGAATCGAGTCAAATGCCACCCCTAAAAGGGGGCCGTTTTGATATTCATTTTCACCGCAGAGACGCTGAGCACGCTGAGGACTTGTTTAATTCTTTGCTTTCCGCTGAGAGGGCGGAAAGCAAAAATCAACAG
>JBATHN010000694.1:0-6124 GCA_049666885.1 Desulfobacterales bacterium | reverse complement strand
CCCCGCAAGGGGCAGCGAGGAGTGAATAAACCGCTAATAAAAACCGGCCGTATCAGAAATTATTTAAGAGTGTCCCTCGTATGCAACCAATCGGACGCACAGTTTTTTCTCCAGCGCTTCTATTTTTTGTTTTGTCGTTTTGTCCAAACTGGCCGGAGCCGGAGGTGTCGGATAGGCCATGATAACCGTACCGGTCTCTTTTTCCAGCTCTTGAATCGCCTTTATTGCCTCTTCATTCAAATAATTAGCATAATCGTGATTCCAATCCATTTTAGCCTCCTGTCTGTTAAGTTAAGGAAATTAGTCGGATTGACGTTACAGTCAAATTTAACTATTATATTACCGATTTCAAGAATCCCAACCTCTGTAATAGCATAAAACGACTTGAAATAGTCGAATACGCCGGTTTCGCCCATGTGTTTGACTATTTTGGCAAATTTAATTGGCTAAGGGTTTGCTCAAAAAACCGACTTGATTCAACTGAAAAATCAACTTTTAGACGATTCTCATCGGTACTTGCTTGTAGTATTGAGTACCAAAATAGTTGTGTACAGCTATTTTACAGCTTTTGCACTTCGAACCTCATAGAGATTTTGCACTGATATGACTAAAGGCCGGAAACCGAAGCGTTTCATTTTTAAAACCAATGGCGTCTGCCCTCCCGAGATTCATTTTCAGGTTCAAAAAAATATTATCGACGACATTCTTTTCGTAGGCGGTGGGTGTCCCGGTAACGCTCAACTGGTGGGTCGGTTGTTGCGCGGTCGCCCCATCGATGAAGTCCTGAAACTCATCGATGGTATACAGTGCCGTAATGGAACGTCATGCCCCGATCAGCTGGCTACTGCCATAATATCTGCCATGGATGGACGGCTAGCGCCTGCTGACTCGTTTCGCCTTTTTTCCGACCCATCGCCCCACGATCGAATCGGTCTGATCGGTGAGTTAGCGGGTAACCAAAATGCACTTAACAAAATCATAGACAGCATAAGCACTACCGGCGTGGAGGCTGTCTATTGCCTTGGGAACCTGATTGGAAATACCGGGCAAGACGACATCAAACGGCTGATCAAACTTTTCCGAGACCTCAAAATCGTGTGTATCCAAGGGGAGAATGATTGGAAGATTAACGGCCACAAAGAAGACCCAAAGGTGCATGACTGGTTGATTCAACTTCCGCAGGTATCAACATTTAAGTTGGGAGCGAAAAATTGCATCGCGTTTTTCGGGGATTACATTCTTAAACTGCCCGGGTTCTCTGATTTCGAGCCCTTCGCACTCGAAATGAACATGGTGTGCGGCCTGACGGATTTCATGCAGGACGATACGGTTTTTCCCGCCCTCGAAGCCATGATTCCCCAGTTCCAGGGGGATATTGTCATATTCAGCCAAATTAAGCAGTGGGGGTATTGGCAGGTGGGCGGCAAGGGTTTCATCAGTATCGGTCCTGCCGAGGAAGCCGGCAAACTGAGCTGGGGATTGCTCGAATCCGCCCACGACGATGCTCGGTTCGAAGTCATACGCGTCAACTAATATTTGAGAGGGAACATGACTCAACCAGTAATTGTTGACGTCCTTTTGACCGATTTCAACCAGTGAATTGCTTGCGTCTACATGGCGGAATCGGTAAAGGTTTTACCGGAGGAAATACAGGGCATTATCGAGGTCCATGAGTGGGATATGCGCACCCGCGAGGGGGTGCAGCGTTTCAAGGAACTAAAAGCCAAATCGTTACCAAGTGTCGCCCTGGACGGGGAGTTGGTTTACGAGGCTTTGATTCCAATGCAGGAAGAGTTGATCGCAGAACTCCGACTTCGATATCAACAAAAAAACTCGGGATAGTTTAAATGTATCTTGAAGATGTGACCATCGAGGGGTTCAAATCCTTTTCAGAAAAAACAAACATGAGCTTTCAACCCGGCATCAGCGTTATCATTGGTAACAACGGCGTCGGCAAATCGAACATTTTAGACGCCATTGTTTGGGCCCTGGGGGAAAGCGACCTCGACCGTATCCGGTGTTGCAGCGATGATGAAATATTTTTTGCCGGAAGCAAGGATTACCCGCCTGCAAGCCGAGCATCGGTGGAATTGACGTTCAGACACGGCAGAGAAAAAAATTCCCCGACGACTCATCTTCGCCGCATGGTCGACAAAAATGGTGTCGATCGATTTTTTGTTGCGGACCGGCCGTATACAGCATCAATTTACCGGGACAAATTAGCGGCATTCAATCTGAACCATGCGTTGAAAACCATTATTCGGCAGGAGCAGATCAACGATATCCTTCTCCGGAATCCCGGCTTGCGACTCGAAACGATTTGCGCGTTGCTCGAACTCGAGTCCAGCGACAGCTTTTCCGGGCCGCTGAAGGACAGAATCGCCGACTGCCTGCGCCGGTACATGTTGTATCTTATACCGGAGGCCGATGTGAACCTCGAGCTGCTGTCGCTAAATGGCAACAAGGGTATCGAGGTCGTCGTCACCTTACCGGGCAACAGGGTGCGCAGGGCCCACCAGCTATCTGGTGGTGAAAAGGCCGTAACGAGCCTCGCTTTGAAACTGGCCGTGTTTAATCAGTTGCAGAATCCATTTTATCTGTTGGATGAGGTCGAGCCTTCTCTGGACTACACGCATCACAAATCAATGCAGGCATTCCTCAAGGACGTGGCCGCCAACACGCAGCTGGTCATGATCACCCATCTTCGGAGCACCATAGAGTTGGCCGACACGCTGCACGGAGTAAGAACGCGGTGGGACGGATCCTCGTTTATGAAATTCTACTTTGATATGGATGAACGGCTGCTGAGGCTTTACAAGTGCTGCTGAGATCCAGAAGAATCCTCCCGGACACCCTCCAACTTCGTGTGCTGAATCCGGATATCCTCAAGCCCCATCGTACCTGTTGGAATCCTCATGTTGACGCTCGATGATATTCAGTGGTCACTGACCCAGCGTCGGGCCTTTTTTGATGCCATCCAGCAAGAAAATCGCCAAAAAGGTCACCGACCGACGGCTGCAATAATTTGTTGCGAAAGTGGATGACCCGTCCCTTGCGGAAATGATCGACAAACGGCGCCCGTGATCTCCTGAGGTGGTTGGGCAAAGTAAAATAAAGCACATTGGGAAAGGGTCAGGGGACCCCGCAGGGCCTGATTCACTTCTCCACAACGCACTGACGCAGCCGTTCGAGGTTTTCCTCTTTTGTAATGTTCCAGCCGATAAAAGCCAGTTGCGTTCGGTCCTCCGGTTCCCAGGGCAACCACTCCCCTCTGCCCCCAACGAAGTTGAGCATCACGGTACGATCAGAAAATCGGACCGGACCCTTCACGCGGAAGACCTCAAAAGGCAATTCATCTATAAACCCTCTGAATCGGGTTTCGTCCAAGGGACAGGCAGTCTCAAACGCGAAGGACACGTAGTTGGTTGCATCCACCGAATGACGGTCGAGTTCTTTTTTGAAAAAATCCATCGGTTTGAGAACCTCAAGCTTGGACTTGGGTGCCGTCCACAAGGTCTCGGGATCAACGTGGCAGCGAATCGTCGGAACCACCTGCGAATCGGGAATGGTCGCGTGAATTTCAGATAAGAAAATGGGCACTCTTTCCTTTTCCAACAAATCGATTTTGTTTAATAAAATGAGATCCGCCATTTCAAGCTGGTTGTAGAACAACGGACCGAAAGCTTCCCTGGCCTCCCAAAAATCGGCATCCAGAACGGTAATAATTTTCTTCAATGTCATAGTGGCTCTGAGTCCAGGTTCGGTCAGGGCCTTAGAAATGGATATGGGATCGGCGACGCCGGAGGATTCAATCAGTATTCGCTTTGGGCGAAAGCGTTCCCAAAGTTTCACCATTGACCGCTTTAAATCGGCCGTAAGTGTGCAGCATATACAGCCGCTGGTCAGCTCCACGATGTCGGAGCCCGAATCCTTCAGGAGCGCACCATCTATGCCCACTTCCCCGAATTCATTGACCACCACCACCGTGCCTGCCAAGTCGGTCTCCCACCCCAGAATCCGTTTTAAAAGGGTTGTTTTTCCGGATCCCAGAAATCCCGAAAGCAGAATAATATCGGCTTTTTCCCGATCCATATTCTCTGCAGCCTTCATTTCTAAAACATGTTTTTTACCGGATTAACTGTGCAGCCGGCTAACCAAGCCGGCTTGGATCATACGGCTATAGTGACAACCTGATAGCATTTCAGGCATCGCTCGGCCTCCATCACGGCTTCCTTATCGGAGAAACCCTGTTCGACTTCATCGAAGCTCTTTTTCCGAGTGTCCGGAGGAAGAGCGGTAAGTTTAATCCGAGGCTTGCTCTCCACTTTGTGGATCTTTTCATTTGGATCGAGAATTTGAATCGTATCGATAAGCTTTTTGAAATAGTAATTATCATCATACTCGAGGGGCAGCTCGTTGATAAACCGATCGATGCTGTGGGCCGCACGGCGACCGCCCGCACATGCGGTAACCAATGCATCCGGTCCGGTTTCACAGTCTCCGGCACAGAAAATTTTCTGCCGGCTGCTCTGCTTGGTGAATTCATCGACTGCGATGGTCTGCCATTTCGAAGTGTCGATCCGGTCAACGCCTTCGAGCAGGGAAAGATCGACCCGTTGACCGATGGCCGGAATGACGAGATCGCAGTCGTAGGCGAATTCCGACCCCTCAACGGGTATGGGACGCGGTCGGTTGCTATCGTCCGGAACATCCAGTTCCATCCGGATGCACTCGACACCCACAACCTTGCCGTTTTCAGCCAGGATGCGGACCGGTGCGGTCAAAAAATGAAAATGCACCCCTTCCTCCTCGGCGTCGTGAATCTCCACATCGTCAGCAGGCATTTCTTTCCGGGTTCGACGATAAACAAGATGAACATCATCCTTTTTCATGCGGCAAGCACTGCGAACACAGTCGATGGCGACGTTGCCGCCGCCGATGACAACGACCTTTTTACCGTCGGCATGGGGATCACGGCCGGCGTTGATCTCAGACAAATACGCAAGTCCCGGGATAAACCCTTCATATCCCAGGTCTTCACCTTCTATGCCCATCTTGGCGCTCTGTTGGGCACCAATGCCCACGAAAACGGCATCGAATTCATCTTCGAGTTGTGAAATCGAGACATCTCTGCCCACCGTCTGGTTGTAGAGAATGGTGACCCCCAGATCGGCAACATGATTCACCTCACCCTCGAGTATCCGGCGCGGTACGCGATAGTCGGGGATGCCGAAGGCGGCCATGCCTCCGGGGTCGACCTGCTTTTCGTAAATAGTGACCTTATGCCCTCTGAGGGCAAGGTGAAAGGCACAGGTAACCCCTGCGGGTCCGGCGCCGACAACCGCGACTTTTCCGGTTTTCTGCGATGGGTTGGTCTGGAATACCGGTTGTTTTTCATCGGCCAATTCTTTATCCGCCACAAATCGTTTGAGGCTTTTGATGGCAATCGGTTCATCCAGGTTTGCACGCCGGCACTGGCTTTCACAGGGCCTGAAACACGCCCGCCCTAAAAGACCGGGAAGCGGCAGGCGTTCACGAATCACGTTGAGTGAATCTGCAAATTTGGCATCCTTGATCAGTTCGATATACCGGGGGATATCCAGATGAATCGGACAGGCATCCATGCAGGGTGCCGTTAATTTGGAACGATAAGTTCCTAAAGCAACGGATCTTTCACCACGTCCCGCCTGCGCAAAATCATCGGCAAAATATTTCAGTGCCTGAAGGAAAGGCAGAGGTCCGATTTTGCCGATACTGCATTTAGAGCTGTCGACGACAGCCTCGGTCGCCGAAGTTAAAAACTCCATGTCTTCTTCGGTGGCCTCGCCGTTGGAAATATCCTGGATGACCTCCAGCATCTCTTCGAAACCCGTCTTGCAATAATTGCATTTGCCGCAATCTTTGGAGTAATCGAGAACTGCAGTCAAATAGGCTCGGCAGAGATCAATGATATCCACTTCCTCGGAGCGGATAACGAAGCCGTTCCATCCCATCATGGCTTTGATTTTTTGGTCATTCTTGAAATATTCAGGCAACGTCACATGATCCGTGCCTTCATGGGCCCCAATGTCCTTTCCGCGATTATCAACGATCCGATCCCCCCACGAACTGAACAGTATGTCTT
>JBATHN010000693.1:0-1958 GCA_049666885.1 Desulfobacterales bacterium | reverse complement strand
GCCTGGATGAGGTCGATTTTGTTCATTCGTTCAAAACTCCTGTGGTGGATTGGTACGATTTTGATATCGTATGGGCGGGAATAATTGCAGGATAAACCTTTAAGGAAAATTATGTCAAGAAATTAATTGGTTATGCTTAGAGAAGGGCTGATAGAACCGTAAAATTTTTCTGTGGAATTAAAGGTGACTGCGCCAGCTTTGACCAAATGGATGGTTATCCCGAGAGGTGTTGATGATAATAATTCCAGTCACTGCTGTCCGGTTAACAATGCAATAATATCAATAGGATATAAAATTACTACCCTGTCAACTTGTAATTTAGGCAAAAATTTTGACTCATCGATTCACGATAGTAAAATACTATCAAGCTCCATCCGGTAATTTTAACAATCAAATAGTTTCAACTGGTTATCGTTGCCAAGGCTCCTTGTTGGCATCCGCCGGGAATTCATACTGAATATCGAAACTAGTGATTTCTGTTCAAACAAATTTACTTCCAAAAAGTGTAATAATTGGGACAAGCTCGATTCGAGACGATATCGCTCTTTAATGATCGCCAAAATGAGGTAGACGATCATGGCGATCCAAATTTGGATCTTAACAGCATTGGCAGAAGTACCAAAAAAACTTTTCACCTTCAGGTTTTGTTTAATCCACTTAAAGAACAGCTCGATCTCCCAGCGTGCTTTATACAGAGCAGCAATGGTGTCAGCCGGTAGAAGAAAATTGTTCGTCAAAAATACCAAGGTACGGGCTTGAAGCTCACCCCGGAAGCTTATTCGGCGCAACCGTTTGGGGTATTTTGCATTTGTCTTTTTGGCAAAAAGCAAGATCTCCTGGTCGCTTCTCAGGCCTACGGATTTGTCTACAGGATGGGAGATGACACGGGTCCACTTGATGGACCTCTTCAGGCGCGTTACGAAGTAGGCGTTTTTTTGATCAATGGACCACAACCAGTCAAAGTCGATATACGCCCGATCAGCCACGTAGATTCCCTCCGGCTCAATTGGGACCAGAGGAGCTGCCTTGACATCATGTACCTTACCATCGGTGATGGTTGCAAATGCCGGTAGATTGCCTTTAAGGTCGATCATGGCATGTAATTTCACAGCCCCCTTGGTGGTACGGAATTTGGCCCAGGGAAAAAGAGATAATGTCAAATCAATCGTTGAGGCGTCTAACGCATAGACCGCGTTATCGACGTCAAGAGCCAGTTGCGTTTGAGCATATTCTCTTCTGGCGCGTTGCATTAATGATTTGGCAAATTCTTCGTAAATTCGAAAATCGCGTTTTTCGTTTGCGTCGGCTAAAGTGGATCTGGGACATTGCTGAATGCCGATATGATAGAGTTTGTTAGCATGGGCATTAAGCGCGATATCTATGTCCCTCAGACTGTCTTCCTGCCTGATTTGGGCAAATATCATACAGGTCAACTGGTGCCAGCACTTAAAGGTTTTGGCCCGATAGTCACCATTGTATTTATGCACAATCCGCTGAAATTCAAACCGAGATAAAAGGGATAGAAATTGAGCGAAGATATATGGTTGCCGGGCCATGAAGATTTGAATGTTTGGGTCATATTTAAAGCCGCAGCTACCAGGATTTTTCTTGAGCATATGCTGTCCGGGTAACAGGTGCCGCTTATCGGATTTTTAAGCATAACAAGATCCACGGTTTTTACAAAGATTAATGGGCAAATTGAGTGCGGAATGAATAAATTTTGTATTAATTTGAGTTTGTTATAACCTAATTGAGCCTCCAAGGGCGTGAATCCCCAAATTTTTAATCGACAAGTGGTAAAATCGTCAATTATATAATTAAATTTAGTATGTTATACAATATTATAAAAAGTTAACCGGACAGCAATGTGTGGCGATAACAGTAAATAATTCTTGCTCTGCCAGCACAATCCCCGTATTTTTCTTCCTGTTATAGCCATGTACTCGAAGGCTTTTATA
>JBATHN010000692.1:0-5326 GCA_049666885.1 Desulfobacterales bacterium | reverse complement strand
ATATAATAATAAGTACTTTTGATAAACGAGCGGCTGCTCGTAGCTCCTCGGCTGCATACCGTCGGTGGAAGACAGGAGACAAGTTGACGTTCTGGCGTGTCAGGGAGGAATTGAGTAAGGCCGACCGGTTGAGGCGCTCTTACTATGAACTGTTACGGGATGAGCTCGATCATTTCCTTTTAAAATATGCGCTGATCGATTCTTATTATAAATTCGTGCAGAAAGGCTCCACGTTTCCTTTTGTCGAAAAACGGGAACTAAAGCCCCGGGCCCGAATTCCGGACGTCGAATACGGGGCTCAGAACACTTTTCTGGTGATTTTCGTAGAAGACTCTCTGGCGACGGAACACAAGAAGTACATCCGCTTCTTCGGCGTCAATCGAATCACCAAGACCAATTTGCTGCAATCGAAGACACTGCCGTTGATCAACGGTTTCGACAGCAAGTATAAGTTTCTGGAATCCGCCCACTTCTATGACTTCCTGGGAATATTGCTGCCGGTAGATTATGCCCTTATGATCCAAAGAGATCCGTCTACTAAATCCAAAAATCGCTACGGGCTGAGCCATTTTCACGTTCGAATCGATTGGCCGATTGCCGATGCGGCCGAGGATCTCGCCCGCAACCTGCGGTACATATCCAAGGATATCTACGAAAGAGGGGACAAGTACGCCGAAGACATCCAGAAAAAATTCTTTGAATATTACTGTCTGCCCGTAATGGTCGGCGGCCGGCGAACGGCCGCCATTGTTGCGGCGCAGTATCTGAAACGGCTTCCCTGCATTTCCACTGTTTATGCCGGCAGCAGCGAAAGTCGGGCGCTGATCCGTATATCGGAGCGTGGCGTGTCCAAAGCCGTGCTGATGAAGTTCAGCGAACAAGAACTGGAACAGGTGGGTCGCGAGAACGGTCTTAGTCTGCGAACCATCAAGAGAAACTATGTGGTGGAAAACAACGGCAGAGGCAAGGACTGCGTCTGCATCTTTCAGGCCACTTACGACTACACCATTCACTCCCGGCCACCGGAGGACGGGAAGTTGAGAGAAATCAAATCCGACCTTTCCTGGCAGTCGGTCGGCGGTCAGCACATCCTGCCGCTGCCGGGCGTCTGGAAATACCCGCCGCTGCCCCTCAACGTAATTTATTCCTGACGGAGTCCCGACAACCGTTAGGCTCAGTTTCGACCGGCTGTTGCCACATATCGGGATTTATTCATTCTCTCCCAAGAGCACCTGAAAAATAAGCTCGCGATTCTGGGCGTTGAGGCGCACGGCCGGCAAGACGCGAAAACGAATGGATTACGGTATGTTATGGGTTTTCGTACCGGCAGTCGGACCGGACACATGGTCGTCCAAAATGTGACGTTACTCTCGAGTGGGCCCTAAGTCCTTCATCATGGCGGTCTCGTCACAATCGGGAAACTTCACGCAAATGATACAATCGGCCCAGATTTTCAGTGGAAGTTCCGCGCGATCGATTTCTTTAAAACCGAACTTCTTGAAGAACTCCGGCTCGTAGGTAAGGGTAAATATTTTACGGGTTTTGAAACTCTCGGCCTCGGATATGACAGTTTTCGCAAGCGCGCGCCCGAAGCCTCGGCCTTCGTATTCGGGCTGAACAGCCAGGGACCGGATCTCGGCCAGGTCTTCCCAACAAAACTGAAGGGCACAACAACCGACCACCCGGTCTTCGACGTGGTCAACATAAACGGAAAAATCCCTGACGTGGTCGTAAAGTTCACTGAGGGGCCTGGCCAGAAGGACCCCCCTTGAGCCGTAGAGTTGCAGCAGCTTGTGAATTGCCTTGACATCTTGAATCGTAGCCTTGCGGATCATCACACAATCGTTCGATAAGCGAACGCTCCTTTGAGCCAATCCAATGAGAGATGCCCCCAGATCCAACCATCGCAGGTTATAAAAAGGATGGTGCCTGGATCATCTCGGGAAAAATTTCGGTCGTTTTTGGGCCGGTGATTTCCGTAAGACCGTCGCAATCGGACCGGAATTCTTTCATGTTTACCCTTTTTTGCAACCGCGTTCAAGACGATTTAGAT
Organism: Desulfobacterales bacterium; assembly: GCA_049666885.1. Classification (GTDB taxonomy): domain Bacteria; phylum Desulfobacterota; class Desulfobacteria; order Desulfobacterales; family SG8-13; genus JARFQH01. The sequence goes on along the minus strand of JBATHN010000692.1, from coordinate 3,273 downwards.
CTTTCCTGTCAAAATCCATTTTGTAATCCGAATTACCGAATCGGGAGATCTTCTGTAATCGTTCAGCCGTTCGATTGGCGACACGCCCGTGACGCGGCATGCCGGTTCGATTTGTTTGCAGAAATAATGACGATTAAGATCCAATATAATTACAACATTTTGGATGGCCGGAGGGGCGAAATGATGCGCCGTTCTTTATAGGCAAACCGAAAAACAGCCGAGAAAACTTGGGTGGCACCTAATTTGCTCTTATGCACTTGGGAAAACTAACAGAGCAGAGGAGTATTTGTGATGTCACTACTTCGATTTAAAGTCTTCCGGCCGATATTTTTGAAAACCGCCACTTTTTTTTCCATGTTGATGTCGGCGTTTCTCTTTGCCGGCAATGCGTATTCTGCCGATGTGACCCTGGCATGGGACGGGGTCTCACAAACCGGTGTAGCTGTAACGGGATACCGGGTGTATTACGGAACCGACGGCGCAAACTATCCGACAGAAGGCTGTGAGGTTGCGAACACGAGCTGCACTGTTTCCGGACTCGTTGACGGGCAAACATACCATTTTGTTGCCACGGCTTACAACAGCAACGGGGAAAGCGAACCTTCCGACCCGGTTTCCTACACGGTGCCGGATGACTTGCAAACTTTCACGATTACCTCATCGGCCGGCGGCTACGGTAGTATTTCACCCTCTGGAACCGTCAGCTTGACCGAGGGTCAAAGCAAAACCTTTACCATCACCCCGAACAGCGGTTTTCATATTCAGGCCGTTTTGGTAGACGGAACGGATATAGGAGCTTCTTCTCAATATACGTTCAACGAACTTTCAGACAACCACACTATTCATGCGACTTTTGCTTCAAACCCTGTAACCCTGCACACTATTGTCGCTTCGGACGACGGTCACGGTAGTATTTCTCCGAAGGGCAACGTGACGGTCATCGAAGGCAACAATCAGAAATTCACAATCACACCGACCACTGGATACCATGTCGTCGACGTTCGCGTAGACGGTCAATCTGTAGGAACAAAGTCCGTCTACGAGTTTCTCAATGTCACCGGACCGCACATCATTTCGGCGAGTTTTGCGGCCAATATCTTTACGATCACCGCCACAGCCGGCAGCAACGGCAGTATTACGCCGGGTACCGTTTCCATAGCGCAGGGTAGTGGTAAAACCTTCACGATCGCAGCCAACAATGGTTATGAAATAGCCGATGTGGTTGTGAACAACAAATCCAAGGGTGCCGTTACTTCTTACACTTTCAGTAACATCTCTGCCAACCACGTCATTGCGGCAAGTTTTAAAGTTGTTCCTGTATCGGCCCCAAGAGACGAGGGCTCCCCTGATTCAACGATAGCCACAAATCCTTCTTCTTCCGGCGCGTCGGATATACCTTCTCCAACCGGGATAAATACAGAAAATAACGATAGCATCGTGTCGCCTGCCGTTACTCCGAAACAGGAGTTTGTCAATCAGGCACCGGATGAACCAGCGTTGTTGTTCCCGGGTAATGGCGCACAAGACGTTTCCTTGACGCCGCTGCTCGAAATAGTCGGTTTTACGGATCCGGACGCAGACGACGACCACGGCGCCACGCGGTGGCAAATCGCTGAGGATGACAGCTTCGAACTCCTAATCCTGGATGTGACGATCGATAGGAGCCGCACCAATAACCATCTGGTCAACTTTCTCGTACCGGACGGCGCGCTTTGCAGTGAGCAGTTTTATTACTGGCGGGCTTCAGTGCAAGACGCTCGTGAAGGTGATCAAAAGTGGTCGAAATGGTCAGAATCGTTCACTTTTACCACGGCCGCCAAGGATCAGGCCGATGTCAACGGCAATGGTGTGGCAGATGAAGAGGAGCCGGAATATTCGGACCTCGATAATGACGGCTGGAACGACAACGATCGGCCGTTGATGAGAGTATTTAAGAGCAGAAAAGGTCAGTCTCTCATCGGCATCAATGCGGTTGAAGGCGTCAGCAAGATCAATTGTTTCAACAGCATCGAGCCCGAGAGTATTCTGGACGAACCCAGACCCAAATTGAGGTACGGCTTGATGGTGTTCAATGTAACATTGGACAAGATCGGCGGTACGGCCAGATTCGAACTGTATTTGCCTGAAAAACCGCGTATTGACGCCAAATGGTATAAATATGATCCGATCAACGGGTGGTATGAGTTCCCGGTCGACAGCGACGGAGACAAATATTTCGTCGAAATTACGGACGGCGGATTCGGCGATGCGGACGGTGCGGAAAACGGTATCGTCGTTGACCCCATCGGCCTCGCTGAAATGTCCACCGAGATAGAATCCGTCGACTCCTTAGACGATCTCGGCTCAGGCGATTCGGAATCAACGATGGACCGGTTGAAAAATGCCTGCTTCATCCAGGTCACGCTGAGTCGGCCCACAGTGGCAACCACTAGCGCCGGTGCCCGACAACTGATGACCTTCCGTTTCATCTACTGCGGATTTATGGTACTGGGGCTGGCGGTCGCTGTGATCCAATTAATGGGAGGCAGGCGGGGCAACCGGACGCTTCCTTCTTCCCGGTCGAAAGGCCGGTCTCGCCAAGCATAGACCGCAACATAAATTAAGCAAAAGGCACGAGTCCCTTTAATCGGGGCTCGTGTTTTTTTTAATCGCTGCCTTCCAGACCGTCCTAGATCATATTCGATACTGTTGCTCGGTGGATCAGGGTGCCATTTGAGGTTCGGTTCCTTTTTTAAACATGGCAACGACGGCCCCTTTAGCATTGTCGGCAGCCGGTCTTCCGCTTATCGGATCGATGCTGATCCGCACGATATCGTCCGGAATGTCGAAGTAATTGACAGGCTGAGACGCCATCACTTCCTGCATGTAGGCCATCCAGATCGGAAGAGCGGCCTGGGCGCCTGATTCGCGATCTCCCAGCGTGTGAAAATGATCACTGCCGACCCAGACCCCGCAGGCAATCGAGGGTGAAAACCCGACAAAAAGTGCGTCACGGTATTCGTCCGTCGTGCCGGTTTTTCCGGCCAGCGGCCTTTTTAATACCGCAGCACGCCTGCCGGTGCCTTCCTGTATGACCCCGACCAGCATGTCTGTCAAAATGGCCGAACCGGCGCGGGTCATGACCACTTTTTTTTGCGGTTTGGGCCGCCAGATCACCCGGCCGCTAGAATCCTGGATTTCCAAAATACCACACGGCTCGATCCACTCCCCGCGGTTCGGAAAAACGGCATATGCCGCCGTCAATTCTATCAGGCTGACTCCGGAGGCGCCGAG
>JBATHN010000691.1:0-1589 GCA_049666885.1 Desulfobacterales bacterium | reverse complement strand
CCAGTGAACTGGCGGCTGTCGATGCGACCCAGTCAAGTGAGGTTATCTTTGCAATGACGGGCGAGATTCTGCTTCTGGGTTCTCCCCTTCCGAACACGATAGCCCTTGTCGGTATTTTTATGGTATTTAGCGGATTGGCTTTGTTTATCCGCTTTCAAGAAATTGTGAAGTAGGAATATGAATGAGGAGGAACAATGACAATTGAAATAGTAAGAAAAGTTCTGGCCTGGTGTGCCGTGATGAATATCGGGCTTCTGGTGTGGTGGTTTATGTTTTTCGTCCTAGCCCATGATTGGACCTATCGCCTCCACAGCAAATGGTTCAACATCTCTGTTGAGACCTTTGACGCCATCCATTATGCGGGTATGGCCTTTTTTAAAATGGGAACATTGCTTTTCATCCTGATCCCTTATTTTGCTCTGCACATTGTCGGATGAAAATGAAAACCCGACCGGTTCGAATGACCGCAATGAAAATCCATCGCGCGCTCGCCAACCTGGGCAATCCCGACATAGCCGTTCATTCCATACGTTTTTTCAAGACCAAGAAAGGAAAATATGGCGAAGGAGACAGATTTCTGGGCATCCGGGTACCGGTTTTAAGACGGAAAGCCAAAGAATTTAAAAACGCTCCTCTTCCGGAAATCTTGCGTGTTCTGACATCCACCTTCCATGAAGAGCGTCTGTTGGCACTTTTTATGCTGGTGAATAAATTTTCAAAAGGGCCGCCGCACGAAAGGAAAGAAATTTACGAACTGTTTCTAAAAAACACCGAGTATATCAACAATTGGGACCTGGTTGACAGTTCCGCCGGCCCTATCGTTGGTGCTTACCTGGCGGACAAAGACAAGCAACCGATCTACCGCATGGCCATATCAATAAACTTGTGGGAGCGTCGGATCGCCATCATGTCGACCTTCCCGATGATAAGAGCAAACGACTTCACGACAACCCTAAACGTGTCACAAGTACTATTAAAAGATGAAGACGATCTGATTCACAAAGCGGCCGGCTGGATGCTCAGAGAAATCGGAAAGCGCGACCTGTCGGTGGAAGAAGAATTTTTGAAGATGCACTACAAAGACATGCCGCGTACGATGCTCCGCTATGCCATTGAAAAGTTTCCGAATAAAGAGAGAAAAAGGTATCTAATGGGTCTGGTGTAGTCTCATCAAAGTTAACGAAGTTGGGAGATTGAAAGTCCGATGAATATCGATGACCGACCCCGCTGCGGCTGGATGGGCAACGATGAGTTGATGTGTCGCTATCACGATGATGAATGGGGTGTGCCCGTTCACGAGGATCAGCATTGGTTTGAATACCTCGTGCTCGATGCTTTTCAGGCCGGCCTTTCATGGAGGACGGTTCTTCACAAACGCGCCGCCTTTCGGAAGGTGTTCCACGGCTTTGATCCGGTCAGGGTCGCCCGGATGTCGGAAAAGGCCTTGGAAAAAGCCTGCCAAAATCCGGCTATCATTCGCAACCGCCTTAAGATTCGCGCGGCGGTCAACAATGCCAAGGCGTTTCTGGACCTGCAGAAAAAGCACGGTTCCTTCGACGCCTATATCTGGTCGTTCACCGACGGCAGGG
>JBATHN010000690.1:0-5852 GCA_049666885.1 Desulfobacterales bacterium | reverse complement strand
TCCAATCTTTAGAATCGAACAGTGCGAATCAACCCGAACCGCCGTCCCCGAAACAATGGTCGCGAGACCGCTGCACGAGACCCAACCATTGTTTGACGCTCCGTCTGGCATGGCAATGAGTGCCTCTCTGAACGACAACACGGTGTCCGACGAATTCTTTCAGGGTGCGTCCCTCGGGACAGCCTGGCCCCTGGCCTCCGGATTTGTCGTCACCAACAGCCACGTTGTGGCCGGAAGTCGACAAATAGCGCTGCTGGACCAGACCGGAGCCAAGTTCACCGCTTGGCCGGTGCTGCGCGATGACGTCAACGACCTTGTATTCCTGCAGGTCGATGAGCCTCGGAAACTGCCCGCAGCGCTACCCCTTGCCGAGGCTCGAACCCGCCTGGGCAGCAGTGTCTTCACCATCGGTTTTCCGCGAATCGATGTGATGGGCAAGACGCCGAAGCTTTCCAACGGTGTCATCAGCGGCCTGCAAGGTCTGCGGGACGATCCCTGCAGCTACCAGACGACTGTTCCGATTCAGCCCGGTAATAGCGGTGGACCGATATTTAACCTGAATGGCGAGGTCGTGGGCATCGTTGCGTCAATGGTCGGTATCCGCGACGAAGCCAGCGGCGCGATATCACAACTACCGAACATCAGTTGCGCGATCAAGATCAAATGCCTGAAGGAACTTTTTCCGCACCTGCCGGCCCAAGGCACCGATATAGATTCCCTGTCGAGTGATCCCGGAGATTTGGAAAGCATTGCCCAGCGTGTGCAGAATTCTGTCCTGATTGTGGTCGCCAAATAGTTCCCTTACGGGTTTCATGAGGCACTCACTGATTTCATCTTCGGAATGACAGTTTTTGTCAATAAGTTGGCTTAATTTTGTCATTCAGGCGCATCGACCGAACAGTTGTATGATGGTAACTATCAAAAATTTCAATAAAATACAAAATTGAATTGGTTGGCATATTAATTGTATTTAAAGGTACCGGTACTCCGGCCAGCGGATCTCCCAGACACTTCGTCCGCTACGGAACCTGGATTTTAAAAACACGCCATCTCGAACGCCCGTTGATGCTGAAAGTTGACCGGAAGTACCAAAAAACGAAAAGTAAAAGATGGTATTCAGGATGGTTTATTCGGATGGCACCTCAACCAAGCGTATAAAGGATGTTTCAGAGCCGATCTTGAGAAATGAGTTGATTTTGAAACTAACCTTTTAATCCTAATCGGAACGAGTTGGAACGGTAACCTGAACAAAACTTTCAACCCTCTGAAACTGAGACGAACCCTAAGCCTGAAGTAATTGTCAGATCGTTAACGTTAATAATAGGAAGCGCAATTCGAACCGGGCTGCTGAAACATCCTTTATATCCTCTCATAACTCCCTGCGGTGCGTTACCCAGGGAGTTATGTATTTAAAAGCATGACGCCTCGACGTTAGAGCGGCAGTTTTAAAGAATAGAAAGATCCGGCATTATGCATGAAGAGTACCGACCCGGCTACAATTGGGAAGACATGATCGATAAAGAGTTCAAAAAATCAATACCCTGGGGTGATTTCGACGATAGCAGTGAAGAACCGGATACGACATTGGATTGTGAAGAGCCGGATTCGTGAATCCTCCCCAAAAAAGCCAGCGCTTCCCACTTAAAAACACCGGCGTTGCCGAACCTTTCCTGATATCCGCACCTCGTTAAGCCCTCTTATCCGCAAGCCGATTGACACTATTATTTTCTGTATTTGTAAAGACTTTCGTTCGACCTTTGATTCCGGCCACTTTTTGTTTGTCAATTGAGTTCCCAGCACGGTAGTATGCCTGCAAAAACCTTTCGCTAAAAGCAGCCGGTGGCGGTTGCCCGAATCCGGTGGCTACCGTTGAAAAAGCTAAAAGTGACGGACATCAGTACCATAGAAGCCAAAATCGGAGATTTCATCTTTCAGGTTCCTATTCGAAGGGCGTTGACATATCTCAAGACTGTGCTCCCGGAAGAGACCGTCCTATATCTGGTCGGCGGAGCGATTCGCAACCTGATTATCGAAGCCTTCCACGGCTACCGACCGCCCATAGAAGACATCGACCTTTTTGTCGACACCGTGGCCGACGACATATTCTTGGCGGAACGCTTGCCGGCGGGGCGCTGCTTCAGAACCGATCTCGGTGGGGTTCGCTGGAAACCGGCGGGGTCGATTTACAGCGTAGACATCTGCCTGTTACGGGATTTTACGATCATCAAAAAGTACGGCCTGAAACCTCATCTCGATAATTTGCTGAGTGCTCTTGATTTTACGATGAACACGGTGGTTTTCGATACGGGTAAGGGGAGATTGCACGAAAGAAATGCTCTGACGGATATCCGGAAACGACGGATGGCCTTCAACACGAAGATGTTGTATAACAGAACCGCCACTGCTTACCGGACGCTGTTGTTGCGGCACAAGACCGGTTTTATGCTGTCGCCGGGGGTCTTCGACTTTGTCAAACAAGCAATCGATCTGGAGACGCTCACAAAGGTGAGGCAGATCCTTGCGACCCGCCTCGGCAACCGCACCATGCGGGCTATAATGGATGATTACGACCGAATCTGCGCTTTTGAACATTTTGACGACTACCGGCGTCACGCTCTGGAGATGTTGACTGGGGGCTTTTAGCGAAATAAACGGCCCGGGCTTCTACTAAGGGCTTGCTCAAAAATAACTTACCATTTTGGACGCCGATCCATCTCGTCCGGCTGCCGGTGCAAAATCTCGGAATATCCAGATATTCCTGCGATTTTACGCCTTGCCGGCCGGACGCTTCAACGACCAAAATCACCAACTAATTTTTTCGCAAGCCCTAAGTGGAGCGGAAGAGGGCGCTGAGAATCACTTCCCGGAAGGTAAAAATATGATTCTGTCCTGATCCTGTCCCTCCCCGAACAGCTCAATTCACTAATTTTGAAAAATCTATGCTGAAGAAATCGATCAAATGGTTATTGATTCTGCTGGTTCTGGTCTCAGCTGCCGTGACATTATACGGCTGGTATCTGTCGGGGCGAATTGAAAAGCGTTTTTCGGCCCGACTCTGGCGCATGCCGTCCACGGTTTATTCCGATACCACCTTGCTGTATCCCGGTCAGGGATTCGACCAGAAAAACCTGGCAGAGAAACTTAAAAGTTTGGGATATCGAATGGTTGCCGGTCGGCCGAACAACCAGGGCGAGATGCGCATGACAAAGGGGTCCGTTGAAGTGTACCTCAACGATTTCAAGATTCCATCCCGGTACCGACCGGGAAATCCCGTCAGGCTCCGCTTCGAGCGGGGACGCATCAAATCGATTCAGCGGATCGACACGGGCGATCGGTTGGCCATCATGGAGTTGGAACCGGAGGAGATCGGTCAGTTTTACGGTCCGGAAAGGGAGCGCAGACAGTTAGTCTCGATCCGCCAAGTGCCCCCCAACCTTGTCCGAGCAGTTCTGGCCGCGGAGGACAGCCGGTTTTACAGACACCACGGCTTCGATCCGGTCGGTATCCTGCGGGCCTTCTATATCAATCTGCGGGCCGGCCGAATTCGTCAGGGGGGATCGACCATCACCCAGCAGCTGGCCAAAAACTTTTTTCTGACTCCGGAACGCACGATTGTCAGGAAGCTAAATGAGCTGATCATGTCGGTGATCATCGAGTTGAAGTACCAAAAGGAAGAAATCCTTGAAATCTATTTGAACGACATCTACCTTGGGCAGAGTGGAACGGTTGCGATTAACGGCGTCGGCGAGGCCTGCCTTTTTTATTTTGCGAAACCGGTTAAAAACATATCCCTGGCTGAGGCGGCGACCGTCGCCGGACTCATTCGCGCGCCGGGACGCTACTCGCCTTATATCGACAAAGAGCGCTGCCGGCAGCGACGTGATGCGGTCTTGAAGGCGATGTCTTCCAAAAACTGGATCTCCGACTCCGAACTTCAGTCCACTCTGGCGCAACCGATCGAGACCGTCGGAGAAAATGTCGCGGTTAAAAAGGCGCCTTATTTCATGGACTACCTTTCCCATCAGCTCGGGTCTCTCTATTCTCCGGACGATCTCACCCGCCTTGGGCTTTCGATCTACACCACTTTGGACACCCGGGTCCAAGATGCCGCCGAGCAGGCCCTCTATCGGGGTCTGACGCGGCTGGAGAAATCGATCGCGACGCTGAAACGAACAGACCCGGCCCTGAAGCTGCAGGGGGCTGTAATCGTCATGCAGCCCAAGACCGGCTTTATCCTGGCCCTGGTGGGAGGCCGCGATTACGCCGCCAGCCAGTACAACCGGGTAACTCAAAGCCGGCGGCAACCCGGCAGTGCCTTCAAACCGTTCATCTACCTGGCGGCGTTGGACCAGTTGACCCCGGCGTCCAGACTGTCAAACGAAACCCGGACATATATGATCGACGGCAAGCCATGGACGCCTGATAACGCCGCGCAGGGGATCGACGCCAACATGAGCGTGAGCATGCGGACGGCGCTGGCGTCGTCGAACAACCGCGCCACGGTCGACCTGGCCATGAAAACGGGTCTGGAGCAGGTGGTGGAAAAAACATTACCGTTTCAGTTCTCGACACCGATCAAGCCCTATCCGTCACTGGCTCTCGGGGCTTTTGAAGTCGTGCCGCTCGAGCTGGCGCGAGCTTATTGCGTCTTAGCAGGAGGCGGTGTTCTGTCACACCCGTTGTCAATCAAAGATGTGACCGATGACCACGGGCGGCTGTTGAGCCAGGCCCACTTGAATATCGAACGCATGATCAGTCCGGCCAAAGCCTATATTATGACGGACATGCTCAAGAGTGTGGTGAGCGTGGGAACCGCCCGGGCCCTTTCCGGTTGGAACTTGCCGGGTCCAGTCGCCGGCAAGACCGGCACCACAAACAACTTCAGAGATGCCTGGTTTGTCGGCTATACGCCGGATATCCTGGCCCTGGTGTGGGTTGGATTCGACAACGGAGGCCCGATCAATGCCTCCGGGGCCAAGGCCGCCCTGCCAATATGGGCGGAACTGATGAAGGCGATTCCTCAATACATCTCCGGTGCGGATTTCAAGATGCCGGCCGGGGTGGTCACGCGAACCGTGTGCAGCGAATCCGGGTTGCTGGCAGCCGGTCGCACATGTCCGGTGCCGATGGAGGAAATCTTTCTCGAGAACATCGTCCCCGATCAACCCTGCCCGCTTCACCCGGCCCAAAATCCAATAAAGGATCTGATCGATGGCATTAAAGACCTATTCAACGGCACCCCGTAGACGTCAGCGTTTTATCCTCGTCTTGTTCTGTGGTTTGCTCCTGTTCGGTTGCATGCCGCAGACCAAAGTCAGTGTCTACGATAAACAGACTCCGCCGGCGCCTCTTCCGACCAGAAAACCATCGGTGCCTCCGACCGTAAAGCCCGACGGCGCGCAGGCGCTGGCGGCCGAGGCATTGGTCGATCAAGGCCGGCAGCTTCTGGCGCAGGGGGCCCCCGATGCAGCGATTCGGGTCCTGGAACGATCGGTAGCGCTTGATTCGAACAGTGGTCAAAACTACTATTATCTGGCGGAAGCCTGGCTCATGAAGCAAAATGCCCACCAGGCCCGTGAATTCAATCGGTTGGCCGATATGCACCTGGGGCGAGATCCCGATTGGAAAAATCGGATTGACCGGCAAAACGATCGTATCGACAATCTCGGTCACTGATAAGAAACAGACAGCAAGTTTCCATCCCTAAACGGTCCTTTTCCGCGATGATTAAAAAACAGATATACGGGGACGATTTAAAAGCTCGGCTCTTCGCCGGTTTCAGAGACCGGCTGTATAGCTTTACGCTATCCGGTGGCACGGTTCGCGGTGTTCTGGTCAACGGAACCCTCATG
>JBATHN010000689.1:0-2607 GCA_049666885.1 Desulfobacterales bacterium | reverse complement strand
GGTGGTGGTGACCCAATTCGGACGAATTATAGGGAACCCGGTGGTATCGCCGGGCCTAAAGTTCAAGGTGCCCTTCATCCAGACGGCCAACTATTTTCCGAAGAACCTGCTCAGCTGGGATGGTGATCCGGGGCAGATCCCGACGCTGGACAAGACCTTCATCTATGTGGATGCCTTCGCCCGCTGGAAGATCGTCGAACCGGTGAAGTTTTTTCAGACCGTCAACAATCCGTTCAACGCCATCGGCCGCCTCAACGACATCATCGACCCGGCGGTGCGAGATTTCATTACCTCCAACCGGCTTATCGAAGTGGTTCGCAACAGCAACCGCGAACTCGACACCACCGAGGTCGGTCGTGAAGATGAACAGGAACAGCGGCGGCCGTCACTGATGATCAGCATAGGTCGGCAGAATATTACCGAGGGCATTCTGAAACAGTCGCAACCCAAGCTGGCCCAGTTCGGCATCGAATTGGTCGACGTCAAGATTAAGCGCATCAACTATGTCGAAGAGGTGCGCCAGTCGGTATACAACCGCATGATCGCTGAGCGGAAACAGATTGCCGAAAAGTTCAGGTCTGAGGGAAAGGGAGAGGCCCAGAAAATACGGGGTGACAAGGAGCGCGAGTTGAAACTGATTACCTCGGAAGCCTACCGGAAAGCCCAGGAAATAAAAGGGGTAGCCGATGCCGAGTCAACGAAACTTTACGCCGATGCGTACGGAGTGGATCCGGCATTTTATTCATTCGTCCGCACGCTCGAAATTTACCGCGATTCCCTGAACGAAACGAATTCGCTTGTGCTCTCTACCGATTCGGAATTTTTGAAATATTTCAAATCGCTGCCCGAGTAGCGCCGATTTTACCGGTTAAAAAGCCACCGACCGCTTGTTTCAGGCGACCGGTGGCTTTTTTGTAATCAGAGAGAATCGCTGTGAGAACCGCATTATTTGCCCTTTCGTCTCTGATGGCGTGTCTTGGCCAATAGCTTGCGATGTTTGTGCTTTCTCATTTTTTTTCTTCGTTTCTTGATAACGCTGCCCAACAGACCACCTCCTTTCCATTGATTTTTTTAAACACTACCGTCTAACATGATGCTTGACGACTTGTCCACTGTTTTTTTTTGCACATTTTGCACAGTGGATACGTCACAATCATGACGAACGCGATCTTCCGGTCCAGTCCGGTCCGGTCCGGTCGACGTTAAAATGCATGGCCATAATAACCAAAATTAAGCTTGACACATGTAGAAATATTTATTAAAAGTTGCGATTCTTTAAGACAGGAGCGAGGTATCGTGAAAAAATATACCGTCAGTGCAAAAAATTCCGACAATGAAGGTAAGTGGTGGGTTGTCGATGCGCAAGGCGCGGTGTTGGGCAGACTGGCTTCCCAGGTGGCGGCCCGGATCAGGGGAAAACACAAACCAGTCTACACCCCACATGCGGATACGGGTGACTGCGTGATTGTCGTCAATGCCGATAAGGTGACGCTTTCGGGACGAAAATGGGATCAGAAGACCTACTATCGCCACAGTGGATACATCGGTGGGCTCAAGGAGATTACCGCCAAGAAACTTCTTGAAAAAAAGCCCGAAGATCTCTTGCGTCTTGCCGTTAAGGGGATGTTGCCTAAGAACAAGCTCGGACGAAAGCTCTTCAAAAAACTTAAGGTGTACACCGGTAGTGAGCACCCTCACGAGGCCCAGAAACCCGACGTGTGGACGCTCTAACCGACCTTCGATTTGCGCGTGGCAGCCTCGGCTGTTTGTCATACGCCCCACGGCCTTCAACCCATAAAGTCGGCTTTAAGATAAAGATTTTGGCAAGGCCAGAGGGAGGCGGCTGTATTGTAATACGCCGACGACCGATAACACAGTCAAAACCTTTATCTTAAGGTCTACAACAAGAGGATATTCATGGCTCAGGAAAACATTTATTACGCGACGGGAAGACGAAAAACGGCAATTGCCAGAACATGGGTGAAACCCGGCAATGGTGATGTTACCATCAACGATCGTCCGATCGACGATTACTTCAAGCTCGAATCGGCCAAAACTGAAATGCTCCAGCCCTTCGTCATCACCAACACCTCCGGCAAATATGATGTCAGGGTGCGGGTGCTGGGCGGCGGCGTCAACGGCCAGTCGGGCGCCATTCGCCTCGGTATTACCAAGGCCCTGATGCAGATCGATCCTGATCTCCGCCAACCCCTGAAGCGGGCGGGTTTCGTCAAACGAGATCCAAGGGCCAAGGAACGCAAAAAATACGGTCAGCGTGGAGCCCGGGCACGGTTCCAGTTCTCGAAACGCTAAAGATTTCGGCGCACACCGCCGAATTACTATTTAATTGGGGCCGGGATGATTTCCCGGCCCTTTTTTAGCTTTATTCTTTCTTTGAAGTTCAATAGCTTACCTTCTTTTTCTCCCCCTAAAACGTTGATCCGATGTTGATCCGTTAAATTTTTGACCCTTTGTGTTATGTACAGCGCCCGCTCTTGTGTGTTCTGCTCTCAACAGCAGTCTCCTTCACCGCCACAGCTGGCGTTTTCCTTACCGTGGATCCAACCGGAGATGATGTAGGCCGCACATCCGACTCCCGGAGTGACC
>JBATHN010000688.1:0-3436 GCA_049666885.1 Desulfobacterales bacterium | reverse complement strand
TTAATTCGAGGCCGGTCTCCGGTGCCCTGTATTGTTTTTCGAATCTGATATCAGCTATTTCTGCCGATCCGGCGGATAGTGGTTGCATTAATACGACCAAACATAGGAACCCTAAGGTTTTGATCTTAATGCTTTTCATGGTTGCGTCCCTTTTTTTGATTTGTTATGCGAATCACTGATTGTTTTTGTCTGTGTGGATTGTTTAACCAATTAAAGGTAACAATGTGCATCATTGCGGGATTATCAATGATGGTAAAATCGAAGCCGTATGATAGGCAAAAACTATTACATAATTCCGATAGGTGGGAGATGCCCCATTATTTTGACAAATTTTCCTGAAACTTGGGTGTCAGATTTACGGAGAGGGGATCAACATGACCGAAAACAAGATATGCAAGTCCCTCGAGGCGGGCGAACTAATGGAGCGGATAAAAAACAAAGAATCACTTTTACTGATCGACACGCTGACCGGCAGCCACTTCGAGAAGGTGCATCTGCCGGGTGCGCGCAGTGCCTGCGTCTTCGAAGTCAATTTCCTCGAGCAGGTGAAAGCGATTGCGGAAAGTAGGAAAGCCGAGATCGTTCTTTATGGATCGAGCGCCCGTTCCAGGGACGCTTTGACGGCCGCTGAAAAACTGCTGCGCGAGGGCTACGAAAATATCAGTGTATTGACCGGTGGGCTCGAAGCGTGGCGCGCGCGGGGGTTTGAACCCCAGGGCGATCAGCCGGACATGGCTGACCCTGAAACCGTGCTACGGCTGGATGATGGTAATTACAACGTAGACATCGACCAAAGCGTCATCGAGTGGTCCGGCAGGAACCCAAACAACAAGCATTTCGGGACGGTGGGGATAAAAAAAGGACAGGTCGAGGTCAAAAATGGTCTCTTCACAGGCGTACTCGACATCGACATGGATTCTATCGACAACATCAATCTCAAAGGCGACGAACTTCATCCGGTCCTTACATCCCATCTCAAATCCGACGACTTTTTCTTCGTCAAAATATTTCCCACGGCAACATTGACCATAACCGAGGGCCGCGCGTATAAGACACCATTTTTAAGTTCTCCCAACTACGACTTTAAAGCGACCCTCGAACTCAGGGGCGTCAAGGCCGATTTAGCATTTCAAGCCACCGTGACCAAAACAGAAGACGGCGGCCTTGCGGCCGAGTCCCATTTCGACATCGATCGGACCCGCTGGAAGGTGATTTACGGATCCGCCCGGTTTTTCGAAAACCTGGGCATGCACCTGGTCTTCGATCTGATCAGCTTTCAAGTAAAAATCGTCGCGAATTCTAAGGTCATGTGAACGCAATTGATTCGAAAGCACTTATATAAAATTCATCGAATAAAATTTTGACTTTAATTTTTCACAAGTCGGATGGTGATATTGTTGCCGCGATTACATGCCGCCGGTTGCCGGTACCAAGGCAACATTGTCACCGTCATTTAATGTTTGCTCGAAACCGGAGATTTTCCCGTTCACAAACACTATTTTCACGTCATTCTTCGAAATACCGGACTTGCTTATCATCTTATCCACGGTTGTTTTCTCGTCAATGCCCACTGTAGTGGTAACTTCGTGATCGCAAGTATATTGATCAGCAAGATTAGCGAAACATTTAAGATTGATTCTCATTTTGCTCCTCCGTTTCGTCACCGGTCATGCCGGCAATTTTTCTGAAGCCGGCCTCGAAATTGCCGAAGCTCCAACAATTTTATTCAAATAGTGCATAATCCGTTCGGCTTTGCGAATCTCTTCAGGAAAAAGTATCCCGGCCGATAAATACTGCTCGTAGGTTTCCCGCAATGAAATCAAATCATTTGCATCCTTTTAAGCGCTGTCGTTGTCTACGCCAAAGTCGAAATACAGACTCATTCCATCGTCTCCGTCACGGTGTGAATCGATCAGCCAGATTGAGATTTCCCGAATAGCGACCTGCAGTGGACGCTTCCACGCAGTTGTCGATTTCCCACTCGGAAACGATATGGTTGTCTGAAACTTCATCTATGGGGCAGTAATATGTTTCACCGGTCTCGTCCTCGAATCTTCCATATTTTTCATCATTATTTTTCATTTTATGCTTACCTCGTTTGTTGATGCGGTGAAGATAGGTCAATCGACAACAAAATGATTAAATGCCCAAGCTTGCTAATCTCTATGTTTTAAATTCAATCAAACTATCGGCACAATTGACGCCTTTGGCAATACGAGCTGACAAGTAGATTGTTGAGGGGAAAATACTATTACTATGGGCCGGGAGGGAATATCCGTGAAAAATTAGTCTTAAAATTCTGACAAGTCGTCATTTTATCCGGCATGACCCCGCCACATGGCTGCTGTTGCGCTCATCTCACCGGGTGATTAACTTCACAGAAAAATTTGATCAATTGATTTAACACTTCCAAAGCAAAAGGAAATTTTTCTATGAAGCCTGACAAACTTTTTTCGCCATTCACGATCAATCAATTTGCCATCAAAAATCGCATCGGCGTTGCGCCCATGACCCGAATGTCTTCCAAGGCGGACAGCGTCCCGCGCGCGGATGTTCTCGAGTTTCTCGTTCGCAGGGCCCGGAAAGGTGCCGCGATCGTTTATACCGAAGCGATTGTCACCGATTACGAAAGTGCTCAGGGATACCCCGGGCAGGCGCGCCTGTTGACCCAGCGACAGATCGACGCATGGCGCCCTGTTGTCAGCGCAATTCAAAACGAAGGCGCTGTCGCCGTCATGCAGATGTTTCACTGCGGACGCATGGCGTGGCCGGAGGTCAATCCGGCCGGACGGGTAATCGCACCCAGCCCGATCACCCCTGAACAGGACAACCCTCTTACCGGCCAAGCCTATCCGGTGCCGGACGAAATGAGCCGGTTCGATATCGAACATGTCATCAATGGATTTGTCGAAACGGCCCGGGGGGCGGTCGAAGTCGGATTCGGCGGGATCGAAATTCACGGTGCGCACGGCTACCTGATCTGCAACTTCCTGTCATCTTACTCCAATCAGCGCACTGACGGCTACGGCGGGTCGGTTGAGAATCGATTCCGGTTTGCCCATGAGGTGATTCAGGCCGTCCGAAAAGTCGTCCCGGAAGATCGGCTTTTGACCTTCCGGGTTTCCAACTGGGGTGTGGCTGATCCCCATGTGTCGTTGTTCGAAACAAGGCAAGAATACCAGCACATTATCAGACTTCTCGACCGGGAGCCGATCGACGCCATTTCAGTTTCCAC
This sequence comes from Desulfobacterales bacterium, assembly GCA_049666885.1. Taxonomy (GTDB): domain Bacteria; phylum Desulfobacterota; class Desulfobacteria; order Desulfobacterales; family SG8-13; genus JARFQH01. The sequence continues at coordinate 201 of JBATHN010000688.1, read as the reverse complement.
CCACGGCTACAGCGACAAGGCTTTCAGTACTAGGCAGAATATGGCCCAGATCACCCGCGCCGTTACCAAGCTGCCGTTGATGATATGCGGTAAGATATACGATCGCGCCAGTGCCGATGAGGCCCTCGAAGACGCCGACATCGTTTTGAGTGCCAAATCGATCCTCCTGAATCCAGACTGGGTGGAGGATATCAAAGCGGG
>JBATHN010000687.1:0-2952 GCA_049666885.1 Desulfobacterales bacterium | reverse complement strand
AAAATCCATCGGCGCCCTGGTTGACCCCGAAAAGGCGTCCCACGTCGCCAGCGTCGTGGCGGGCCTCTATAGCAGTGCACAGAACCACCATGTCCACCGGCACCCGCACCCGACGGCCCAGTAAAGTATCTTCAGCGATGGCGATCAATTTGCCCTGCTCTTCGGGTCGCATGGCTTGGTCGGTTATCTCCGCCACTTTGCCCCGGATGAAAATCGTGCCTTCTTCCTGACAGCGGCGATAGAACTCCTCATACCCTTTGCCGAAACAGCGCATGTCGATGTAAAAATCGTAGACGTTGGTGTCATGACCGACTTTTTCCTTGATTAAATGAGTGTATTTCAAAGCGTACATGCAACACACCCGGGAACAGTATTCGTGGTAGTTCACATCCCGGCTACCGATACAGTGCAAAAGGGCCACACTCCGGGGAGGCTTGGTCAACGCCCCGGTTTCGTCGCGAATCAGGATTTTCCCTCCGGTGGGACCGGTGGCGTTGCTCAGGCGCTCGAACTCCAAGGCCGTGAAAACATTGGGATAGACGCCGTAGCCAAAGGGTTTCATCGGCGACGGATCCAAGATATCATATCCTGTGGCCAGGATGATGCTGCCCACTTTGACCTGGACCTCCTGCTCTGGCATCCCGTGATCGATGGCCACCGCTTCGCAGGCACGCACACACTCCATACACTCGCAGCAGATACCGCAGTTCAGGCAGCGCTGGGCTTCACGACGGGCGTCGGCTTCCGTGAAGCTGCGGTCGACCTCGGCAAAAGAGGACACCCTTTCGGCGGCTCCCATATGAGGGGCTTGCGCCCGCATTTCCGGCCCAATGTTTCGGGGGATGTCCGCCCAATCGGTGCCGGGCGGTGGCCGCATCTCCATCTCGGCGGCATAGGCGTCCAAATCTTCCCCGTTGACGAACCGCTCGATCGCCGCAACCGCCTTGTGGCCGGCCGCCACGGCCTCGATCACCGAGGCCGGACCCGAAACCGCATCACCGGCCGCAAACACATACGGGATAGAGGTTTGCATCGTGTGAGGATGAACCCGGATCGTGCTGCGCCGGGTGGCTTCGGGTGCAGACCCGTCCACCGCCCAGTTGAGATCGATCCGCTGGCCGATAGCCGGTAGGACGGCATCGCACCTGATCACGAATTCGGAGTCCTTGACCGGCACAGGACGGCGTCGTCCGCTGGCATCCGGCGGGCCGAGCTCCGTTCGAATGCACTCGAATCCGGTCACACGGCCGTCTTTTCCGACAATCCGCGCCGGAGCGGTCAGGTAATGAATTTGTATGCCTTCGGCCAGGGCGTCCGCGATTTCTTCCGCGTAGGCCGGCATTTCTTCACGGCTGCGCCGATAAACGATATTCACCGATTCACTCCCCAGGCGCCTGGCAACCCGGGCCGCATCGACCGCCACGTTGCCGCCGCCGACGACCACGACCGTGTCGCCGGGACGCCTGCGGGATCCCAGGTTGACCTCCCGCAGAAATTCAACCGCATTGATCACCCCGTCAAATTCGTCTTCCCCGGCGATGCCGGTACCGAGGCCGAGATGGGCACCGATGGCCAGAAAGACGGCGTCGAACCCCTGTTGCTCGAGATCCGTCAAACTGAAATCACGTCCGAGCCGTTTTCCGGTTTGAACCGCAATTCCGTGGCGCAGGAGGTATCCGATCTCACGGTCCAGGGCATCGGGAGGCAGGCGATAGTCCGGTATCCCGACCCGGAGCATGCCGCCCAGCACCTCAAGCGCCTCGAAAACGGTAATTTGGTACCCCTTCAACCTCAGGTAGTAGGCCACCGTCAATCCAGCCGGGCCGGAACCGACCACCGCGACCTTTTCCTTGCGCTCGGTGATGTCCGGCAGCGGCAGTTCGGACAGGTCGACCTGGTCCGCGGCAAAGCGCTTCAGGTTCCGGATGGCGACCGCCGTGTCGATCTCCGCCCGCCGGCACTGGGTCTCACAAGGATGCGGACACACCCGCCCGAGAACACCGGGCAGCGGCAGCCGCTCCATGATCAGCTGCACGGCTTCCCTGTATTTACCCTGGCCGATCAGTTGGACGTACCCTTGAACGTTGATACCGGCCGGACAGGTCGTCACACAGGGCGCGCGGTCTTTTTTTTCGATATTGAAGGTAATCGGAATGGCTTGAGGAAAAGCCCTTCCGATGGCTTTGCGTTCTCCCAGCCCGACATCCCATTCGTTGGACAGGGAGACCGGGCAGACTTTGGCGCACTCACCACAACCGGTGCAGATGCCCTCCTTGACATAGCGCGGTTTTCTGCGGATGGTAACGATGTAGTTGCCGATGTAACCGGAAACGTCTTTGACCTCGCTGTAGGACAGCAGCTCGATGTTCGCATTCTGAGCCACTTCGACCATTTTGGGCGTACCGATGCAAGCGGCGCAGTCGAGGGTGGGAAAGGTCTTGTCGAACTGGAGCATGTGACCACCGATGGTGGTCCCTTTTTCCACCAGATACACCTTGTGCCCGGAATTGCCGATATCGATCGCGGCCTGCATTCCTGCAATCCCCCCGCCGACGACCAGCATGTCGGGGTAAACGTCGGCCTCACGGGCTTCGAGGCTTTCGTGATAGTTCACCCGGTTGATGGCCGCGGCCGTCAGACTCTTGGCCTTGGCAGTGGCGTCGTCCTCGTTTTCGGTTACCCAGGATACCTGTTCCCGTACAGAAGCCATCTGAAAATAATAGGGATTCAAGCCGGCGCGCTGGCAGGCCGCCATGAATGTTTTGGCGTGCAACCGCGGCGAACAGGAGGCTACCACCACCCGGTTGAGGTTAAATTCGTGGATGTCTTTTTCGATCATGGCCTGCCCCGGATCGGAGCACATGAATTTGTAATCGCGTGCCACGACGACATTTTGCAATTCACGCGCGAATGCGGCCACTTCCTCGACCCGCACTTTGTAAGCGATGTTGA
>JBATHN010000686.1:0-2262 GCA_049666885.1 Desulfobacterales bacterium | reverse complement strand
GTGTAGGCGGTGGCATCCAGATCGAGCCATGCGGCCCCGGCCGGATTGTTGACATAGCGGAAGGCCCACTCGCGCTGGACCACTTCTTTTTCGACATAGAATTCGCGCCAGGAAGGCTCGAAAATCTGTTCGCTGATGATCGAGAACCACTGCTCGAGCATGTCTGACGGCACCGATGCGATGTACTGGGTCTGGTCCTGACTGGTAAAGGCATTGATGCCGACGGCACCGTTTTTTCCCAGTTGGGAAGAAAAGGCCTGCGGCACGAAAATAGTCTGGACTTCACGGCGCAGGGTGTCCATTTCGGCCAGCTTGCTTTGGATCAGCTCCCGATCGGGTTGGCGGGATTCTTCCTCCTGCAGAACCACCTGGTAGGCGGCTTCGATTTCTTTCTGGAGTTCCTGATCTTTGGCACGGTCCAACGAGCCGAAATTCTTTGTGCCCTTGAACATCATGTGTTCCAGAAGGTGGGCAATGCCGGTCTTGCCGGTTTCTTCGAGCGCCGAACCGGCCCGTATGGCCAATCGGACCGCTACCTGGGGCATTGCCGGGCGGTTTACCACCAGAAAGAGCATGCCGTTGTCCAGCGTAAATTCCTGGACATCGATGTTTGTCTCCAGGCTTGCGTGGGCGTGCCCGCCGAGAACGCTTGCCGTCAATAGCAGTATTGATAAAATGATCTGCAGCAGTTGTCGCATGCAACAATCCTCCAACGATATGATTCAGCGCGCCGCCAAATGAAGGAGCACCCTTGATTGAGTTCCGTGCCCTTGCCTGACGATCTGATTTTTGTTTTTCAATCCTGTAAGATAGGATACGTCAGGCACTTTGTAAACCAGGGTTGAGCCCGGAGATCCCTTTGTCGCAAAGATGCTCAGCCAGTTGGTTCGCTGTTAGCGTCATGCCGAAACTTCTCACATCTGCGCCGGACAACCGGGTTTGAATGGCCTCCAGATGGTAGGGGATGCCCAGCAGCCGCCTTTCCAGTTGTACCGCATGGCCGATGCCATTGACATTTTTTCCAAAACGGATGCCGACGATGCAGCCGCCTTCCACCGCGATCATCGTTTCCAGATAACCGTCAGGCGTCCGACTGCTGCGGCGAATACGAAAAGCAGGTGCCCTGCCGAAGTTCCATTCCCAGGATCCGTACTTTTCCCTGGAGAGACGGCGAGCCGAATTCCATTCTTGGTCGGGAAGAGGAACTTTTTGCAGGCCCCCTTCCCGCTCGGCGATGCACTCAACCAGCTGTTGCTGAAAAACATCCATGCCGATGCCGGGGGGCAAGTGGTCTGAAATGTTGGTGACATCGCTCGGAACCGATTTGCGTGTCCGAGAAATGATTCGGCCTTTGTTCGCTTGCAGAGCCCGGCGCAACGAGGCGAGATCGCTTTTCAACAGCAGGGTACCGTGCAGGATGATCCGCTTGGTGTTTGAAAATTGCGCATTGCCCGATATCTTTTTGCCGGCGACAAACAGGTCGTTCCTGTGATTGAATTCGGCAGCCACACCCAATTTCAACAGCACCGAGCGGACCGGTTCGAGAATATGGCTGATGTCTTTCAGGCTTCGACGGTCGTGGTGTCGGATGAAGCTGAAGTTCAGGTTTCCGTAGTCGTGATAGACCGCTCCTCCGCCCGATATGCGGCGCAACACGTGCAGGCCGTGTCGGGCCGCAAAGGGTAGATTGACTTCTTCAAGGATATTCTGATGGCGGCCGACGATTACGGACGGCCGGTTTACGTACATCAGAAAATACGTTCGGTCCGGGTCGAGGTGGCGCAGGGCGCACTCCTCTATGGCCAGGTTGAGGTGAGGATCGGATGTATTGTTGTTGTCAATCTGAAAAATCATCACGATCCATCATCCGTAAGAGTGGTCGATTCAGAAGAGTTCGAGACTGCGGACCAAAGGGCGGAGCGATTCGAACGGTATTCGCCCTTGCGTGTGCATACGGTTATGTGCTCCCGCAATTGATATTTCGGCAATCGGGCGGGGTGAAACTCGAGACTTGATCATTTTATGCGGCGCGGTTATATTTGATTGATTGATTCTTCACACACGAAAGCTAGGCTCGATTCTACCGTCTCGGCGGAAGCGCAAACCGCCTGGTTTTAGCCTACGGCCAAAGATTGTGAAAGTCAAAAGATCTGTCAATGATGTACCTGATCGGTAATCCGACTCATGACACCCTCTCGATAAACAAGAAGACCGTGCAGGCCCTGGGAGGCACCGTCTGGTATGCGGCGCTGTTTCTGGCAG
>JBATHN010000685.1:0-3309 GCA_049666885.1 Desulfobacterales bacterium | reverse complement strand
TGGTACATGGTGCCGTGCTTGGATTCATTATAAATCTCTATCTGCGGGTGATCCGGCCCGAGGTGGCACTGGTCACAGGCCTCAGGCATGCGGGCTTCGGCGATGGAAAACCGATGACGGGTATGGCAGGAGGTGCACGACCCCTTGCTGCCATCCACGTTGAATCGCCCCACACCCGCATTCGGCCAGGTGGCCGGGTCGATATTGCCTTTATCATCGAGTGTGATCACTGTACCGTGGCAGTTGAAACAACCGGTTTTACGCTCGTTGGCGGAGTTCATGCCCTTGTTGAGCCAGGGATCGATTTTCCAAATGATCTCGAGAGTATTGGCGTGCTTGGAGCGGCTGTATTGGGTCGCCTCATCGGGATGGCAGCGCGAGCAATCCTTGGGGGTAACAATGGAGGCGATGGGCACTTTGTATTGACTCTCTCCGTACGGAAGGTCCGAGCGGCCGTAGTATTTCTCGTGCCCCTGGGCGATGTCTTCTTCTCCGGGTTGGACCAGGTGACAATCCAAACAGGTGATGTTGGCGCTTGCATGCCGGCTCATGGCCCAGTCCGCAAACACGCCCGGTGTGGTGGCCCGGTGGCATTCGATACAGGCCACGGCCTGGGGGGGAACGCTGCGCTCGATGCGATACTCCTTCACCACGGGGAAATTCGGCTGCTGAGCATTGACTGCAGGCAATCCGCCGCAAAGAAGCAGCCCAACAAGCAGCAGTCCAAATGCTGACACAAAAGATGGTCTCCTCATTGGCACAACTCCTTTCGATAGAAGGGCTAACCCAATTATTGGTAACCGAGTTTTTCCGGCTTAAGGCCCTTGGCCTGGTACGGTACCTCGCGATACTGACGGAACATGACCGAAGTCTTGTCGTTATGAACCAGGTCGTAGTGACAATCCACGCACTTCAACTCATAGCCCGGTCGGGCGTAAAGCACTGACCGGTGGGCCCGCATGGCTCCCCGGCTCTGGGGCATGTAGAGAAGGTTGCGGTGACACTTTTGGCATTCGGAATTCTCGAAGGCGGCATAAGCGGCCGTGCGGGCTTTTTCGCGGCTATATTCCCCACCAAGGAAATGGATCGCTACGTCCTTGATGCCGTGGTACGTCTTGGCGAAAAGAAAATCTAAGGTGTTTTGAGGTGCCGGGAGATGGCAATCCATGCAGTCCACCACCACGCCGACAGCGTTGTTGGCGTGGGTCGAAGCGCGCCATGCCCTCACCGCCGGCTTGATCTCGTGGCAGGTAGCGCAGAACTCCGGCGTAGAGGTTCGTACCATGGTATAGTAGGTCATGCTGAACAAGGGGAAAGAAATGATAATTCCCAGGAAAACGAGGAACGCACCGATAATATATTTTTTTTTCATCAGCAGGATTCCTAAATGAATGGGACGCGACGGGGTGGAATCTTATTCCGGAGCGCCTACCGGTTGCCCGAACCTCTCCGGCTTCCTGAAACCGGTTGGTAGATTACCATACAAAGCCGGACCGGGGAAATAAATACTTACAAGACATTAATTTTGAGAAATAAACACCCTATTTTGACCTACGGCATCGATCGTCCTGTTTTTGACAACCAGCAAGGGCTGATATAAGTTAATCAATAAAAAAATGAGGTGGGCGTCGCAGCTTGGATAACCGGTTTCGAAAGACGGCTGAAACTTGCCGCCAACGGGCTGAGCCCGGACCAGGCCCGTATAAAAAATTAGGGATTAGACGAGTATCCCCTCAGTTGTGGCATCCATGAGGTATAGACATTGGGTCCGGCCTAAGACCGCGTAAGCGACTCAGAAAGTCAAGCCGCTTTTCTCAACCGCTCAACCGGGCTGCGGCGCGTCATTTTCATGCACCGTGGCGGCTCGTATGGCCATGAGTGTCTAACGCGAAAAAGTCCGCTCGCTTTTTCCCATCGACACGTAATAAATGGAGCAGCGAAATGGGTCTTCCGAAAGAACACCGCGAAGCAACCTGTAAAATGGATGCGGCCACGGACTCCCGCCTGCGGGACCGACTTCCGTCTATCGCCGAGAAAATTATTGATAACTGCACCGATACGGGCTGTTTCACCCATGTCGACTTCGAACCGATTCCGTCCAAGCAATCGGTCATCGAAATCATCGAAAAACTGCGCGAAGTGATTTTTCCGGGATACTTCAACCGTGAAAAGCTCGATCCCGTGAATCTCAAATATTACATGGGACAAACCGTCTCGGTTCTCTTCGACCTGATCTCCGAGCAGGTGACCCTCAGCATTCGCCACGACTGCTTTCGCTACGACAAACCCTGCAACGAGTGCCGCGACCGCGGTCATGAGGTGGCACTGGCGCTGCTCGAGGAAATCCCGGAGATCCGTGAAATTCTCGCCACCGACATTCAAGCAGCTTACGACGGAGACCCGGCTGCGCGGAGCACCGACGAAATCATCTTCAGCTACCCGGGCATCTTTGCGATCACCATCTACCGGGTTGCCCACATACTGCATGATCTCGGCGTGCCGTTGCTGCCGCGGATCATGACCGAACACGCTCACAATCTCACCGGTATCGACATTCATCCCGGTGCCCGGATCGGCGAAAGATTCTGTATCGACCATGGGACCGGAATCGTCATCGGCGAAACAACCGAAATCGGCCGCGACGTCAGGATCTACCAGGGCGTCACCCTGGGCGCGCTCTCGCTTCCCAAAGATGCCGGTGAAATGCTCAGGGGCAAGAAGCGCCACCCAACTATCGAAGACGACGTCATTATTTACTCCGGCGCGACGATCCTGGGCGGCGATACGGTCATCGGTGCCCGCTCAGTCATCGGCGGCAATGTCTGGATCACCCACAGCGTGCCGCCCGACACAAAGGTCATCATGGAGCCGCAGAGACAGAAATTTAAGTAAGGGTCACGGTAAGAAATAATTCCACAAGATTGCGCCGGATTTGGGTTCGTCTACAAGGCACAGCCAGCGGCGCATATCGAGATACGTGTCGGTGACTGTAACGCAGTAGACGGACATAAAGACCAGCAAGATGTGGAATTATTTTTTGCTGGGACCCTAATACCGGATGCCCGTCGCCGGGCGGTTGCCCATCGACCAAACCTGTAAGGAGAACCCGATGCATTATTTTTCAAACATCGCCAGCACCATCGGTTCCACTCCGCTGGTGCGCTTGAACCGGATGGCCGAAGGCCTGGAAGCGAAAATCTTCGCCAAACTGGAATATTTCAATCCCCTTGGAACCGTTAAAGACCGGATTGCAGTTTCGATGATTACGGCCGCCGAAAGGGAGGGCCTGATAACGCCCCGCACCCTCAT
>JBATHN010000684.1:0-2358 GCA_049666885.1 Desulfobacterales bacterium | reverse complement strand
TAGGCCAGATGGTCGCGGGCGTAAGGAAATACCGCATCCAAAACGACCTGGCCGGCGATGCGGTGGTCGCGGTGCCAGACGTAGCGCCGGTAAGGGTCCGAGGTCACCACGGTGTGCGGCCGGTACTGTCGAATGACCCGCACGATCTGTTCACGAAAGGCGGGCGTGTCCTCCAGCCCCTGGTCGGGCATACCGAGAAAATCGACCGCAGCCACCCCGAGTAGCCGGGCGGCGGCCATTTGTTCCTTCTCTCGAACCGCAGCCAACTCTTTGGGGGTCAGGTGGCGGTCGGTGGTCCCTTTCTCACCGCGGGTGCACACCACGTAGACCACTTTTTTGCCGGCACGGGTCCAGTTGGCCACCGTTCCGGCCACACCGAACTCGGCGTCGTCCGGGTGAGCCGATATCACCAGCATATCGGTTGACTCCATATTGTCGTTCATGAAACAGCTCCTATTGCACACACCCCGGCATATTCCGCGGCCAGCGCTGCCGCCACCTTCGACCAGCTGAACTGCAGCACCGACGCACGAATATCGGCGGCGGACACGGTTTTCCGGGCTTTATTGGGCAGAAAGGCTTCGATCGCGTCGGCAAGTAAACGCGGAGCAGCCTCGGCCACCACCTGCCCGGTGCGGCCCTGTTGCAGAATGGTCTCCATGGCCCCGACCGGTGTGGCCACCACCGGTGTGCCGCACGCCAGGGCCTCGAGGCCGACCAGACCGAAGCTTTCATAGAGTGACGGCACGACCAGCACGTCGGCGGCGCTGTAATACGGCGGCAGTCGATCCTGTGCAATCCTTCCGGCAAACATCACGGTATCCTGCAACCCGAGGTCACGGGCCAGTCTTTGCAGTTGTCGTGTCGCGGGGGACCCTAAGCCGTCGCCACCGACAAGCACCAGTCGCAGCGAATCCCTCCCTCGAAGATGCGTCATCGCCGTCACCAGACGGTCGATGCCCTTCACCGAATCGAACCGGCCGACGAAGAGGACGATCGGGTGATCGGGTGCGAACCCGAGCCAACGCCGTGCCTCTGCCGTATCCTGCGGGCGGAACAGGTCTAGATCGACACCGCAGGGAACAATACCGATATTAGCCGACACGGCATCGTAGAGGCGAACCAGCTGCACCTTGTCTTTCGGAGTCGTGGAGAGGACCCGTTCACAGGTTGCCGCGAGATTTTTCTCCGTGGCGATGCGCAGCTGAGGCTCGGGCTCTCCTTCTCTGGTGCTGTTTTTGACGGCGCCCAGCGTATGAAAGGTGATGATGTGCGGCCGCTGCCAACTCTCCCGGGCCATTTCCCCCAGCGAACCGGACAACCAGTAATGGCTGTGGATCAGGTCATAGTCGAGGAAATGACGGTTTCGAAACGACTCCAGCGCCCGGTGGTAATCCGCTATATGGTGGTGAAGCGCCTTCTTGGGAACATTTCTCCCGTTTCCGGTGCTCAGGTGAACGAGCCGCACGTTTTCAGCCAGTGCGATGACGGGGTCGCCGACTTTAGCGGTCCGCCGGGTGAATATGTCCACCCTGTGGCCCATTCGTCCCAGCTCCCTGGCGGTCTCCCGGATATAGACGCTCATGCCGCCGGTATCTCTGGTACCCAGAGGACCGAGCGGACTGGAATGGATACTGAGCATCGCAATCCTGAGAGACATCGTCTGCATTGAACCCAAATCCATTTGCCGGTGCCCTTAAAAAGACAAAAGTTCAGGTCAGTTCGACCCGGCAGCGGTAAAGCGACTGCGGCCGCCCGCCAAGACGCTGCTTGTAGGCTTCACCGCCTTTTAAGAAGTCGTAGGTCCTCAGGCCGGATCGGATCGCGTCCCGGATGCTGAGAACCTTGCTGAGAAGTCCCACGCTCAAAGCAGCGAAGAGCTCGTTGTAAGCGTTGCTGTAAAGGTAGCGGCAAGACCGGTAGTCGAAACAGATGACCGCGGCCGCGGGTTCCGATTCGATGTCGAAAGTGAAGAGCTTGACAATGTCGATTTCAACCAGGGCTGCGGCCATCATTTGAAAAAATGTGCTCATGTCGGTCGTCATGAAAGCGGCTTTGTCGGGACGATTTTTCTTGAACAGCCGCACGAAGGTGTCCATTGCCTTGGCGACCTCGACCGGCTTTTCGGCGATGCGGAGGTCGGGAGCCGCTGCTTCCCGCAGCCGTCTGAATTTGCGCCGAATTTCGTGCCGTTCTTTGCCGCTCAAGTGCTGCAGGTAGGCATCCCAGGTCCTTGGCAGACCCACCACCATGGAGACGTCCTGCGGGTCGGCGGAAAACCGGCAACCCAGTTGCGCCGCCATATCGGCCAAAACACGAATGACCGCCGAATCGGCTCTGACGGCATCGAGCATCAGA
>JBATHN010000683.1:0-2839 GCA_049666885.1 Desulfobacterales bacterium | reverse complement strand
CTGGTCGCGGCCGGTGCCTTCCGGGAGGACCTCTACTATCGTCTCAATGTCGTGATGATCCCGCTGCCGCCCCTGCGGTCCAGGTCGGATGATATTCCGTTGCTCATCCGCCACTTCATCGACAAATACAGCAAAACTTTCGGAAAGGAGATCGAGGGCATCTCCTCGGAAGTGCTGGAGATTCTATCCCGCTATCCATTCCCCGGCAATGTGCGCGAGTTGGAGAACATCATCGAGAGGGCCGTTGCGTTGACCGATGAAACTGAGCTCTCGACCCGCGACCTGCCTTCCGATCTGCGGGAACTTTCCATCAGCAGTCTGGATCCTCAGGCCTGCCTTTCCCTGGAAGAGAAGGAAAAACAGTATATTACGGAAGTTTTGATCAAGACCAACCACAACAAAAGCCTTGCCGCCGAAATCCTCGGCCTGCCCCGCACCACCCTCTGGCGTAAAATGAAACGCTACCATCTGTTATGACCTGCCGGACAAAGGGCTCGCCCAACAATAGCGTATCATTTTGGTCGCCGATGCATCCCGTTACGCTGCCAGTGCAAAATATCAAAATATTTTAATATTCATAAGACCTTACGCCTTTTCGACCTGGCGCCTCAACGCCTAAAACCACCGACATTTTTTTGCGATCTCTAAGCCCGGACACGCTCGCCTCGATAGTGCCCGCCAATTTGTTCCAATTCGAAACATCCAATATAACCAATTGATTTTATATTGAATTAACCATTTTGTGATTTTACGGAAGAGGGACAAATGTTTCATACTGAAACATTTAAGGTGGCACCTGATCCGGGATTTAATCATAAGCATTAGATATTATTAGTTAAAAATATTATGGCACAGATTGTGATTGGGGGAGTCATTGAAATGCGGGCGGCCTGCAGGAGAAAATCGGCGATGTTGCAAAAGAAGATACTGGTCCCAGTCGGGTCCTCCGGAAAAGATCTGAACAGCGTGCATTACGCCCTGGCGCTGGCTGAAAGACTCCGGGCGCAGGTGTACATTCTCCGGCACGACGCGGTAAAAGCCTCACCGAATTCGATTGCCACATGGCTGGATGAGGCCCTGCTGGATCTGATCAACAGCGCGCGGCAATCAGGGTTGACCGTCTCGCATCACATTGCCCACAGGGAATTAAAGGAGGAAATTGTCGGCCTGGTCAAGGACGAAAGCATCGATGTGCTGGTTTTCGGTGCGGACAACGGGGCCTGCGAGCACCTGATGCTTCAGATCAAGGACCTGGTTCCGAGCCAGATCATTCAAGTCAGAGAAAAGGACCACATCAGCTACCTGTAGGAGGAAGGCGAACAAAAATGGCAATTGTAATGATTTCGAGTCTGTATCAGGGCGGACGGGAGGAGCTGGCCCGGGCACTGGCCCGCAAGACCAACTGGCCGGTCGTTTCCCGCGAGGATCTGGTCGACCAGGCGCGGGCCGCCGGAATCAAGGTCGGCCGGCTTGAATTGTCCATCATCAAGAGTCCGGGTATGCATGAAAAACTGGCCCGGGAGAAGGAGTTGTATATTGCGTTTCTGACGGCTGCGCTGTGCGAAAAGGCCCGTCAAGGAGACTTCATCTATCACGGCCGAGCCGGGCATCTGTTGCTGCCGGGGGTCAGCAACAGACTGCGGGTGGGGTTGACGGCCCCCCAAGAGGTGCGGGTCAAAAGAACGGCGCAAACGCTGCACATGACGCCGGAAAAAGCCGAGAACTACCTCGTGCAACTGGATGAGGATGTCGGGCGTTGGATCCATACCATCCACCGGGTGGACAACCGTGATCTCAACCAATTCGATGTGTTTTTCAATCTTGAAAACATCGGGCTTTCCAACGCGGCCGGAATTGTCTGCGCCATGGCGGAACTGCCTGATTTCCAATCCACCCCGGCCAGCACGAAAGTGTTGGATGACCTGCACCTGTCCTCCCAGGCCAAATTGCGCCTGGCCCTGGACGAGCGCACTCAGCGAGCCGACCTCCAGGTCCAAGCCGACAGCGGGGTCGTCACAGTCACTTACCCGCCTCACGATGAATCGCTCAGCAATGATATTCCCCTGGTGCTGGCCGATCTGTCCGGGTGCCGGGAGATTCAATGCACCATGGCCGAAACCAACATTCTGTGGGTCCAGGAGCGTTTCGAGCCGACATCCGATAATTTTCAGCAGATTCTCCAGCTGGCCCAACGCTGGGGAGCCGCGGTGGAACTCCTGCGTCTGGTTCCCCCCGGAGAATTACAGTTCGATCCGGAGGCTCCCGGCACCGTGGCGGACAGCGGTTTCGGCCGCCAGGAATGTCCGATTTCCTATGACGGCGGTGTGGAGGACGATGGACCGGAGGTGGCCGAAGACGACGGCGGCCTGAGGCGCACCGAGGAAGAACTGGTCGGCAGGGGACGCTGCGGCGGGCGGCATACGGTCTGCGGCGGCACCGACAAAATCCTGGAACGGGTCCAGGGAAACGGCCATTACGCGCTGGTGGTCATCGGCGACATGTTCCTGTCCAAAGGACATTCGACCCGCACCCGCAGGACCCGGGAGCTGGCCTTGAGCATTCGGGACCGGCTCAAGGCACCGGTGATCACCGCCGACGAACTCAAAGCGCGATTTCTCTTCGGCAAACGCCAGGCGGTTACCCTGGTTGGTTACCTGGCCCTGCTGGTTCTCATATATGTAATGGTTTTCACGCACCAGGAGCCGGTCATCAATTTTTTGAGCGGTTCCCTGCACCAGCATTTCAAATGGCTGGCTTCTGTGGCGATGGTCCTTTTCATTCCATTCATTGCCTACATTTACGGTACGGTGACGGGACTGGCCCTGAAGATCATCAACAT
>JBATHN010000682.1:0-5949 GCA_049666885.1 Desulfobacterales bacterium | reverse complement strand
TCCGTCCGCCGAGACCCTTGCCGCGGACCACGACGGTTGTCTCTCCGCCGGAGAGGAGGCAGACCGGCGGCGGTACCGGGTGACCGGACTTGAGCACCTCCTTGATGATGCCGCCGTGCAGAAGGGCTGCCTGGCGGGTGTCGCCTTCCAGCATCGAGGACAGAATCAGGGGCGGATAACCGATTCGTGCAGCTTCGGCGCCGGCTGCTTTGACGGCATCAATGTTGCTGCCGACGATCAGTTGAAAACCACGTCGAAAAATGGGGTCCCCCACTTTGGGTGTTTCCGGTATTTCGCCGGCTGCACCGGCTTTCAGGTGATCGACCACAACCTCCGGCAGTTGGTCGGCAATCCGGTAGTTGTCCAAAAGGGTCAGGCAATCCTTGAACGAGCTGGCATCCGGAACGCAGGGGCCCGAGGCGATCACATCCAGATCGTCCCCAACGACATCCGATAGGATCAGGGTAACGAGCGTCGCGGGGTGCACGGCCCGGGCCAGTAGCCCTCCCTTGATGGCCGAGGTGTGCTTGCGGATAGTATTGATTTCATGAATGGTCGCCCCACTGGCGATCAGTACCTTTGCCGTAACCTGTTTGTCGGCCAGACTCAGCCCGGCAGCCGGCAGCGGCAGGAGGGCCGATCCGCCGCCGGATATCAGACAAAGGACAAGGTCGTCCCGTCCGGCTGATTCAGCGAGAGCGAGGATACGGCGGGCCCCCTCCTCGCCGTTGCGATCCGGAACGGGGTGGCCGGCTTCGACGATCTGGATTCGGCTCAGATCGGCCAGGTGACCGTATTTCACGATGACGATACCCGCTGTGATCCGTTCGCCCAGCAGCCTCTCCATGCTCTTTGCCATAGCGGCGGCGGCTTTCCCGCAGCCGATCACGTGGATGTTTTTATATTCGGCGAGATCGTAACAGCGGCTACCGATACAAAGCCGCTCGTCTTCGATCCGGCAGCAGCGCGCCACCGCGCTCTCAGGCGCAACGGCCGCGAGGCCGGCCCTAAAGATCGACTCTGCATCTGCACGCATTTTCTTTATGTTTTTTTTTACCTTTTGCAATGCCGCCTCCATTACGTGAACGTCGTTTGACCGGCCGTCTAAAGGTCACGAAACAACCGAAACTTACCAGTGCCCTTAATGAAACCCTGGATGGGGACTATAAGTGGATGAGTACTAGAATAGGAAAAATGCGCCTAACTGTCAAAAATATTGATCTTCTCGTCAACTTGACAAGCCGCACGGTTCTCAGTAATTAGTGTCCATTCCAAAGCATTTTTGGCCTGGAGACAAATATGGAAACCATGGCGGGAGAACTCAAGGGCCACTTTTTGATGGCCATGCCCGGATTGCTCGATCCGAATTTTTACCAAACCGTTACCGTTATTTGTGAACACAATCAGGAAGGTGCCATCGGCCTCGTCATCAACCGTTCGCACTCCTTCTTGACGTGCGAAGAGATTTTCAAGGAATTGAAAATAGACTACACGTCGAAGGCCTCTGCGCTTCCGGTTCACATCGGCGGACCGGTTCACACCGGTGAGATTTTTATGCTCCACGGGCCGCCCTTTTCTTGGGACGCCTGTTTGGTGATCAGTCCGACTCTTGCCATGAGCAACAGCCGCGACATTGTCGAGGCGATCGCAATGCGTCGCGGGCCGCAGGATTTTATTCTGTGTTTGGGGTGTGCCGGTTGGGGGCCGGGACAGCTGGAAGCGGAACTAAGGGAGAACGCCTGGCTGACCTTCCCGGCCCAGGATGAGATTATCTTTGGGCGGCCGATAGAAAGCCGCTGGGAGGATGCTGTGAAGCGCTTGGGTATCGACCCGTCACTGCTGTCATCTACGGCGGGAAATGCCTGAACGGGACGTCCATTTCTGGCAGGCAGACCTTCGGGTTGCTGTAGGAGCTTATAGGCTTTAAGATAAAGTATTTGGCAAGTCCAGAGGGAGAAGGCTGTATTTTAATACGCCGACGACCGATAATGCGGTCCAAAACCTTTATCTTAAAGCCTATATCATCGGTCAGGATGCTGGGGGAGTTGTGAGGGGGGAAGCAACAAAACGGCGGCCCTTGAGCGTGTTAACCTTTCATCTCGGCACCTTGCTCAACCTTCGGCTTCTTTTTTTTGAGACACGCCTTGTCTTTTCTCACGAAGGCGCATAGCTTGGGATTATGATATTCTTTGCAGTTGAGCGGATTGTACAGCGGACATTCTGGGTGTTTTTCTGACATTGACAGACTTTTTCCTTTAAATCTTATACCGACCGTCCGACATCGCACCGGATCTTCATAGGCTCCGGTCGTATCCGTTTGACTTCCATAGCACGAAACCCCTGCCAGCACAACCGCCGAAATTCAGCCGGACTTGTGGAGAGGCAGCGGAACCGGGTTGCGGTGCTGCTGAAACCGTCAATAGTAGCGTGGATAATGGATCGTTATCGTGATTACAAAAAAGAGCTTCTGAGCATCAATCGCGGCCTCGCGGCGCTGCTCTCCTCGGGGGTATCCGTACCGGGGATGCCCAAAAGCGCGTTCGAGGAATGGAGCCGATCATGTCAAATGCTGGAGCGCCAGCTATCGGAAGAGACGCTTCGCATCGCCGTGGTCGGTGCCATTAAATCGGGCAAGAGCACCTTCTTGAATGCTCTACTGGGAGGCGATTATTTGAAGCGTGGGGCCGGGGTTGTTACGTCCATCGTGACCCGTATCCGCGGCGGACAGCATCCCATATCCCGGCTGATATTCAAGTCATGGGGCGAAGCCAACCGGGAAATAGTCGCGGCCCTGGCCCTGATACCGGCGGGAAACAAGCTGGGCGACAAGGACCAATTCGATATCCGTGACACCGAACGGCGCACGGCACTCAGGTCACTGCTCGACAGCCTTCCGGTCGAACAACAGGTCTCCCAGGGCGCACGTAATCTGAACACGGCCCTGCTGACCTGCTACTCAAATGGCTATGACCGAATCAGGGATTTTCTATCGACCGAGAATGCCGAAAGGATTCTTGATGACGGCGACTGGCACGACCACTGGCGGTTCGTGAGCGATGATGCCCTGGCAGTTTATCTCAAAGACCTGCAGTTGGAATTGGTAAGCCGGAATCTGGACAGCGATACCGAATTTGCCGACTGCCAAGGCAGCGATTCGCCCAATCCGCTGCATCTGGCCATGATTCAGGATTACCTTCAGCGGGCACACCTGATCATTTATGTCATCAGCAGCCGCACCGGTGTGCGCGAAGCCGACATCAAGTTTCTGTCCATCATACGAAAAATGGGGTTGATCGAAAACCTTCTTTTCGTGGTCAATACCGACATCAGTGAGCACGAATCAATCAACGACCTGCAAAGCCTGTCAGGGCGGGTGTCCGGCGAGCTGGGATTGATTGCGTCCGCACCTGAACTCTACACTTTTTCCGCCCTTTACCGCCTTTTCGGTGAGATCAGAGAGAGCTTGACTGAAAAAGATCAACTGCGGCTGGCGCAATGGGACAAACAAAGGGAAATTGTCGGCTTTTCAAAAGCCGAGCAGCAACGGTTTGCCAGAGATCTCGAACAAAGATTGGTTCGCAAACGATACCAACTGATGCTCAAGAGCCAGATAGAACGTCACGGCGTGATCCTGGCCGGCGTGAGTGACTGGATCGGCATCAACCGCGAATTGTTGTCCCGCAGCAACGGCGATGCCCGCCGGATTGCCGACGGCATTGCCCATCAGCAGGAGCGAATCAGCCAGATCAACACGGTTGTCGCGTCCACAATCGCCGGAGCTGTGCCGAAAATCAAAAAAGAATTGACCACCGACGTCAACCGATTCTTCGAATTTCCATCCGGAGCGTGCGCCAGTCAAACCATCGGATTTGTCCGTGATTACCGGGTCGATTTTACCCAATTCCAAAATAGCCTTCAGGACAACGGTTTCCTCAACACCCTGTACCTGGTCTTTCAAGAATTCAAACTGGCCCTCGACACGACGATGACAAACGTCGTCTACCCCGAGATCGTTCAATTCGTGCGCCGGGAAGAAGATATAATTCAACACCACATCGCCGCCATTTTTAAGCCTTACGAGGGGATTGTCGATCAGGGACTGTCGGAATTGAGAAACGTTTTGAACGGATTCGACATCGATCGGCGCCCGGACCGACATTTCCACCCCCAGGACCTTCCGAGTGTTGCCGCCGTCAAGGAATCCGCCGGCTTGAAGCTGCCACCGCTTGTCGCTTTTTTAGGGTATTCAGCTCAAATAAAAACCGAAGCCTTCATCTCGCTGGGTTTTTTTTCGGTCACCAAGTTTTTAAAGACGGTTTTCAGAAGAAAGGAAACTGGACACGAGGGTTCACATATCAAGGCGCTTCAGAAAAGTGTGCGACGGATGAAACGCTTGACCGAAGATTCTCTCCAATTTCAATTCAAAGATTACAGGGAAAATCTGAAGTTCACCTACCTGTTCCGCCTGTTGGAGGAGGTCTCGCAGCGACTGGTCGAAACCCTGACGGATCGATTCCAGGCCTACGGCAGCGACACGACCGACATCTCGGCTCACTTCGACCGGCAACATTCCGACAGGGAGCACATTGCAAATCTTATCAAGGATATGCAGATCACGGCCGGTGATATCGACGACAAGATTTCGCGGTTGCGGCAGGCGGTCGAAAACAAGCAGGCCTGAGCGCGTCTTTTGGAGCCTTAGGGTTCACGAAAAAATAAGTTCGCAATTTTGGGTGCTGAAGCGCCCGGCCGGCAAGGCGCGAAAACGCAGGAATATCTGGATATTCCGAGTTTTCGCAACACAGCCGGACGGGATGCATCGGCTTTCAAAATGTGAAATTATTTTTGAGTGAGCCCTTAGATCGTAACTTTTCCGATCAGGGTCTGGGCGAGCTTTTCGAGATTTTCGCGGGCAAAGGTGATCGACGGATCGATTTCAAGCGCCATCAGGTAATAGTGAACGGCGTTTTCTTTCTGACCGAGGTCCCGATAATTAGAGGCGATGTTGGCGTAGTCGATGGCCGAAGAAGGATCGAGCGCGATCACCTTTTTAAAGCACTCGATGGCTTCTGCGTGCGCTTTCAGCTTGAAATGACAAAACCCCATTAGATTGTAAATATCCGTTCGCTCCGGATCGTATTTTTCCCCTTCCTCGAGAACACTCAGCGCCAGACGGTATTCTTCCATGTCCTTATAGGCGATCCCCATGTAGGAGTAAATAGCGGCCGTGTCCTGTCGGCTGGGCTGCCGTTCGAGGGCCTGGCGGAAATACCGCAGGGCCAGCTGCGGATCTTTCAACGTCAGGTGGCTGGAGCCGCGGTAGAAGCTGGTGTAGTACTTGCCGGGCAGCCGTTTTTCGAAGCGCTCCAATTCCTGAACGGCCCGGGCGGGACCCAGTTTTTCAATGAGCAGTTTGGCTGAAAACATACCGACACCGGTATTCAGCGCGCGCTCCCTGAAATGGGCCCCGGGAACGATGGTGTAAAAGGCTGGAACCCCGAGCAGGGGATGGGTGATGTCGACTGCGAAGACGTCCAAGTTCCGGGCGGAAAGTTCGGCGATACAGCGTTCCACTTCGATTCTTATGTTGTCGGAAGAGATGTTCGGCAGTTCGGACAGATCGATGGTCTTCTCCGGTTGGGTGACGAAGGCGGCGTCCTCGAGCCGGGTGAATTTCGGTAGACCGCTGGCGACATAGCGGGTGCCGCTGTTGAAATCTCCGGCCAGCTGGGCCACTTCGGTCAGCGCCCGGCTCAGAGCCTTTTGCGGGTCCGGGGTCGTTCCGGCAGTCCAGACGATCTCGCTTTTTGCCGGAAAGGTCGTCGGATCGTAGGCGAGGACACCGACTGTCGGAATGCCCATTTCAAGCGTAAAATCGGTAGCATACACCTTGATTCCGGCCTTGCGGTACTTGCCGAGCATCTCCTTGACCAACGCGTCGCTGGCGGA
>JBATHN010000681.1:0-12889 GCA_049666885.1 Desulfobacterales bacterium | reverse complement strand
TGATATGGGTGATTTCGACATCGTGGCCTTTGATGGAGTCCAGGTCGACTGCAAACCCATGATTTTGGGATGTAATTTCGATTCTGCCGGTCAAGAGGTTTTTTACCGGCTGATTGGCACCACGGTGGCCGAATTTAAGCTTGAAGGTCTTTGCGCCCAAGGCCAGACCGAGAAGCTGATGGCCGAGACAGATGCCGAACATCGGACGGAATCCGAGCAACTGTCGGATGGTCGCGATCGCAACGGAAACCGGTTCGGGATCCCCGGGACCGTTGGACAGAAAAATGCCATCCGGCGACATGGTGTTTACCGTCCTGGCACCGGTAGCCGAAGGAACCACGACGACTTCAAATCCTTCGCTCTCCAGACACCGCAGGATGTTGTACTTGATGCCGAAATCAAAGACCAAGACGGAGCGTTTCCGACCGCGCTGACGCCAGACGGAACGGTTCAAAGGGACCTCTTTATTCAAGAACTCGGGGCGACCGTTCGACCAGTAATAAGCCGTATCGGTAGTCACATTGGGGGTCAGATCCTGGCCGGCCATGGTCGGTATGCGGTTGGCCCGCTCGACCAGCGATGCTGGATCCAAATCCACGGTGGACACAATCGCCCGCATGGCCCCGGAATTGCGGATGTGCCGTGTCAAGGCGCGGGTGTCGAGATGTTCGATCCCCAGAACCCCCTGGGATTTCAGGTAATCGGCCAGGGTGGACGTGGCCCTGAAGTTGCTGGGACGCGGTTGATATTCTTTGATGAGAAAAGCGGCCACCTGAATTCGGTTCGATTCGATGTCTTCAAGGTTGACGCCGTAGTTACCCACCAGCGGATAGGTCATTGTGACCATCTGTCCTCGGTAAGAAGGATCGGTGAGGATTTCCTGATAGCCGGTCATGCTGGTGTTGAACACCACCTCTCCAGTGGCTTCCCCTTGACCGGTAAATGCGCGGCATTCAAAATAGCGACCGTCTTCTAAGGCCAGTCGTGCTTTCATGGCAGTCAAACATCTCGATGACATTAGGATGTGAAACCATTACCGAAAAGTCTGATTTGATATCAGTTTATTTTTAAACTTGCAAGAAGCGGGTGGTTAGAATTTCTGGTTTTTCGCCCCGTTTATTGGGATAAAGGGGCAATGATTCGACATAAAAGCACTTAACTAACTGCTATTATTTCAATTAAAATTATCCAATCGAAAACTGACTGAAATATCGACTTATCTGAAGAAGAGTCGAATTTTTAAAATCAGATGCGCATCAAGGATATTTGAGTTCGTCGAGCAGACGGCCCATGGCCTTGTTGGCCGCGATAAATCGAATGGGATCCGCCAGCATGTCCGCCGGATCCTGAACATAAGGGCTGCCGTCGATTTCGCTGCGGCAGTGAACAATGAGTTGTTCAAGACTTTGCGGGGTGGCTTCGAGGTGAAACTGCAGACCGACCACACGTTGGTTTAAAACAAAACCCTGATGCTCACAGGCATCACTTTTTGCCAGGTGCACCGCACCGCCCGGCAGATCGAATGTGTCGCCGTGCCAGTGGAGAACCGGCAATCCGTCGGGCAAGGCGGCTGCCACCCTGACCTTTTCCGCCACTGTGGTTTTGTAAATCGGAAACCAACCGATCTCGCGGTTCCTGTTGGCTTTAACGGCTGCTCCTAAAACGTCCGCGATAAGTTGGGCCCCGAGACAGATGCCGAGAACGGTCTTGCCCCGCTCAATCGCCTGGTGAATGATTTTTTTCTCGTCACGCAGCCAAGGATGGGCCGCCTCTTCGTATATGTTCATCGGACCACCCATGATGACCAGCCATTCGAAATCGTCGACAACCGGCAATGGGTCGTTTCGAAAAAACCGCGTTCCGCTGATCTGGAACCCGGCGGACTCGGCCCAGGTTGCAATCGAACCAAGGCCCTCAAAAGACACGTGCTGACAGTAATGAAGTCGTTTCATTGTGCTCCTATTATTTTGTTATCGTAAGAAAACACGACAAATCCTGAGTATCTTGGCGACTCGACTCACAAAAACTGCAGCGTAATCAAAAATGATGGGTTGGCGTATTTGCTCGCCCAGGATTGAGTCCTGTGCCAATAAATTAGTCATTGAATTTATGAATCGATGAACTAAGCTCATTTTGTTTAGCAACAGGTGTGCCATTTCTTGAAATACGATCCAAACCGCACACCAGCCGTAATTGCACCGATAGACGTCAAACTACCACTCACCGGATCTGACAAATTTGTCATGCGCCGATTCGTAGATGGGAAGAATGCTCTGGAGACCGCACTTTCGCGAATAATCTGATGCGGTTGCAGACAAGCCGTGAATGCCGCATCTCAATTGCCCCGGCACAAGCGCAGCATTTGTGCAGAAATTCTCGTTGAAAACAAGAATTTTATAGATTACGCCGAGAACTGCTGGCATTTCTGTAGTTTGGTTGATTTTATGGCTGGGTTACGATAAATTATGATCATTGTATAAACTCACAGAATCTAACAACAGATGGAGATCCAACTCCTCTGGTCTAACCGGATGGTATTAGGGGAGAATGAAAATGGGACTGAAACTGACAATTACGATCGATGGTGCGAAACACCTTGACATGGGCGTCTGGATGGCCAAACTCGAGCCGGATGAGGTGGCCACGCTTGGCAAGTGTGAGAACCGGTCCGGGCCATTCAGCGTGCTGCTGCTTGATTCCGAAGTGGATTACGACGAAAAGACCCAGACCCTAACCTTCAACCCCAACGCCACTTGCCTGCTGAACATCGGCGGCACCGAACAAATACTGGTTTTGAGCAGCAAGGATAAAAAACCGGTGTCTAAATCGGCAGAAGCGCCGTCCGACCATGTCAAACCACCGGCCCCTAAGTCTACAGAGCGCTCTGAAGAAAGAACGTCTAACAAAGAACAGCCCGAGGAAATGACAGTCGATACCGAGCTTTCCAGCAGGCTGGCCACCGGCGACAAGCTGTTTTTGAGCGAACTTCCGGCTGATATGCGTGGTTTTGGAGAAACGCTTCTGACTGAGATTCGTGGGATTATCCCCGGTGAACTTAACTTCGAACCCCGCTCGGCAAAATTTGACGAAACCCCTGAAATTTTTTGGACAATCAAGATCCTGCCTTCGAAAAAAGCTCTCCGGCTCACTGTGCGGGGTACACCGGAAACCTTCGAACAGACCTCGGGTATCGACCTGAAACTGGACAAATTCGGTTACTCGGCTTTTCACATCACACGCGTTGCACAGATTCCGGGTGCCCTCACCCTCCTCAAGCAGGCCCGGAAAAACATGGAATAGCTCGTGTCCGCCATGAGAATCTCCGGAACCCTGGCCGAGAAAGCCGAAAACAAATGGCAAGCTTTCGTCAAGGCCTGTGAAGCCTCCGGCATTACCATCCCGGGGGGGGCTGAGTTCCGGCCCACCGCTTATCGTGTCTTTGCCTTCAGCAATTTCGTTTCTGAAACCTGCATACGGCATCCCGACCTGTTGGTGGATTTGGTTCACAGCGGCGACTTGGAACGACGCTACCCTGCCGATGAATACGTCAAAACGCTGAAGGTGCTTCTCGCCGATATCGAAGAGGAAGCCGCACTTGAAAAGCGACTGCGGCATTTCAGGCGACGGGAGCTCGTCCGCATTGCCTGGTGTGATCTTTGCGGATTGTCCGATCTTTTCGTCACCATGCGCGACCTGACGGCTCTGGCCGAGGCCGTTATCGATCAGACCCAGGCTCTTCTCTACCGCTGGCAGTGCATCACGCACGGTGTACCGACCGGTCCGGACGGTTTGCATCAGGAACTGGTCGTCGTCGGTATGGGCAAACTGGGGGGAGAGGAGTTGAACTTTTCCTCCGACATCGATCTGATTTTTGCCTACCCGCAAAGCGGGGAGACTGTCGGCGCCTCAATATCCATAAGCAATGAAGAATTTTTCATGCGTCTCTGCCGCCGTTTATTGCAAGCCATCGGAAAGGTTACGGTGGACGGTTTCGTGTTTCGAGTCGATGTGCGCCTGCGGCCTTTTGGCGACAACGGCCCTCTGGCGATGAGTTTCGACGCCATGGAGCATTACTATCAGCAACAGGGTCGCGAGTGGGAGCGATATGCCTGGATCAAGGCACGCATTGTGGCCGGTGACAAGCGCGCCGGTGAAATGCTCTTACAGCGCTTGAATCCTTTTATTTACCGTCGCTACCTCGATTTCGGTGCCTTTGAATCCCTGAGAGATATGAAACAACGGATCAGTCACGAAGTCAGTCGCCAAGAGATGACGGATAACATCAAACTGGGCCGCGGCGGCATCCGCGAAATCGAGTTTTTTGGTCAGGTTTTTCAGCTCATCCGCGGCGGCATCAACCCGTCCCTGCAAAATCGCGGCATTTTAAAAATTCTGTCAATCCTCGGTGAAGGAAACACCGTGCCCCGGACCGTGTGCACGGCTCTTCAAAACGCTTATATATTTCTGCGGAACCTGGAGCACCGCCTGCAGGAATTTTCGGACAAACAAACCCACCGACTTCCGCAGGAGTCTAGCGAAAGGCAGCGTCTGGCTTTGTCCATGGGATTCGAAGACCAACACGAATGGAACCGGCAGCTTGAAAATCAGCGCGAAATTGTGCACAAGCACTTTTCTCTGTTGCTGGAATCTAAAAGTTCTCGAGAAACAGATGAAGAGCATGAGCTGAGTGCTCTCTGGCTCGGGCTACTGGAAGAAAACCGGTGTGAAAGCCTGTTGGCCGATCTCGGATATGAACCGCCGGCTTCAGCCTGGCATATCCTCGAGCACTTGCAGGCCGATTTGACCCAGCAGCCGCTCGGAAAAGAAGGACGCCAGCGTCTGGATAAACTGATGCCGTTGATTCTCAAAGCGGCCGGTACCAGCAGCATGCCCCTGATCACCCTCGAACGCATCAGCGGCTTGATAAAGGCCATTGACGGGCGGGCGTCCTATCTGGCCCTGCTGCTCGAAAACCCCGGCATACTCGACCATCTGGTCAACCTGTCGAGCGCCAGCTCTCTGATTGCCGCTTTTCTGGCCCACCATCCGGTACTTCTGGACGAACTGTTGGATCCACGCACCCTCTATGCCCCTCCCAAAAAGAAAGAGCTCGAGCAAGAGTTGCGGCTCCGGTTCGAACAGATGCCCGACGATCTCGAATACCAGATGGAGGCGCTGCGGATCTTCAAACAGGTCAACGTACTGCGGGTCGCGGCCGCCGATGTGACCGAAGTTCTGCCTTTGATGCGTGTCAGTGACCATCTTTCGGACATTGCCACGATCGTCATCGAAAAAGTGCTGGAGCTGACCTGGCATCACCTGGTGGAAAAACACGGCCGGCCGCCCGGTACGGTGAACGATGCATCCAACGGCCGGGGGTTTGCGGTTGTCGCCTACGGCAAGCTGGGTGGGCTGGAACTCGGTTACGGCAGTGACCTAGACCTCGTGTTTCTTCACTCGGGGACCGAAGGCCTGACCATCGGCGGCCCGCATCCGATCGACAATCGCCAATTTTATGCGCGCCTCGGGCAGCGTGTCATCCACATCCTGACGTCTCACACCCGGGCCGGGATTCTGTACGAAACGGACATGCGCCTGCGCCCCAGCGGCAGTTCCGGCGTTCTGGTCAGCCACATCGAGGGGTTCGGGGAATACCAGATGAAGGAGGCTTGGACCTGGGAACATCAGGCCCTGATCAGAGCCCGGGCCGTGGGAGGGGATCATCGGCTGTGCTACCACTTCGAAAGGATCCGCAAGGATGTGCTGACTAGCCCACGCGATCCGGACAAGTTACGCGTCGAGGTGCTGGATATGAGACGACGCATGCGTCGCGAGCTGCTCAAGCCGCAAAGCGGTGTATTCGACATCAAACAGGACACCGGCGGCATCGTGGATATCGAGTTCCTGGTTCAGTACCTGGTGCTGCTTTATGCCAGCGACCACCCGGAACTTCTGGACTGGACCGACAACGTGCGCCTGATTCACACCCTGATCGACAGCGACGTCATTCAAGAGTACGACGCACACCTGCTCAAACACGCCTACCTCATATATCGAGCCGTCGCCCACAAACTCAGCCTGCAGGAGAAACCCGCCCGTGTTCCGGTGGAAAGGTTCAGCCGGCTGCGCCAAAAAGTCGAAGAATTGTGGAAATTTTTCATTGAATAGGCGCCGCGGGCCGGCTTAAATCTGGTTGTTTCATTGGAAACCCCTCCATTGTGCTTTACAATTTTGTCGAAAATTCATTTTACTCTGCCGCCATTCCTGTTGTGTTAAGACCGATTCCCATAATTGCATTTTCAAAAAGGTATCAAGAAACCCAAAAGTACATTTTTGTCGTAATTTTTTTATGTATTGTACAAATTTGTAAAAAACAGAGCCTGCCTGCGAGCGACCCGCCATTAAATTTGTCTATCAAATGGCGCCTTTTTCGTCATGTCGCTATCAACAACAACAAAGAAGAGACCTACGGTGTGGCGGTTCTGCGGAATCGTTTGAGCATTACCTCCGAGGGCACTTCCACGCAATCCCCTGATATTCTTGACCTTGTGAAAAACGGCGCATTGTCGGACCGGAAACCGACCTGGGCTGCCTATAAATCACGAATAGACACTCACCTGTAGATTGTTGGAATATTTTTTAGTACGACCCGCGCGTGGCATGTCAGTTGCAGAAACAAAGAATCCGAATTTCAATCCGCGAGGAACCGAGGTGAAAATTTCCAAAGCAATCAACCGCCAGGAGAGCGCGGCGAGCATGCTGCGCCAGAGAAGGGACGCGCTGCTGGCGCGTCTGCCCGTGCTGGACGCGCCGGCTTTCATGGAGCAGCACACCCGGATATTGGACGAATTCTTCAGGGAAAGGTTCGAAACCAGCCTGATCGGACCTCAGTTGGGAATATCCAAGAATCCCTATGTTTTCATAGCGTTGGGAGGATACGGCCGCGGTGAACAGTGCGTTCATTCGGATGTGGACCTGTTGTTCCTGTTCAAGAAGCATGTTCCGAAAGACGCCGAAAGCCTGATTCAGGAAATCGTTTATCCTCTCTGGGACATCGGCTTGGATGTCGGTTATGCCACCCGTTCCCTCAAAGAGTGTATGGCGCTTGCGCGCGAGGATTACGAAGTCTTGACCCCCCTCTTGGATGCCCGGTTCATTTGCGGCGTTTCATTGCTTTACTCGGAGCTGATGGAGCTGCTCCACCGCAAAATCCTGGCCCGGCGGTCGCGCAAAGTCATCGATTGGCTGATCGAAACCAACCGGCGGCGGCATGTCACCTTCGGAGACTCCACCTACCGCCTGGAGCCGAACCTCAAGGAAGGCCAGGGCGGGTTGAGGGACTACCACACGATGCTGTGGTTGGCACGCATCAAGCATCAGCTCAAACAACCCCGCGATTTGGAATACCTCGGCCAACTGTCCCATGCCGAATACCAGAACCTGTTCCGAGCCCTCACATTTATCTGGAACGTACGCAACCATCTGCATCTGCTGTGCGGTCGCAAGTGCGACCAGCTGCACTTTGAAAATCAGATCAAGCTATCCAGAACTTTGAAATTTACGAAAACCAACGGGCAGCAACCGGTTGAAGTTTTTCTAGGGGTTTTGCATGGCCAGATGGAATTCATCAAGCAGCAGCACCTGATGTTTCTCTACGACCTCGGCTACACGGCCAAGGGTCGATCCAGAAAACAATCGGCCAAGCAGACCGAGGTTAAGGGCCTGGCGGTGGATCGGGATTCGCTCAAGTTCACTTCCCCCGAAGATGTGTTGCGCTCCCCCACCCTGCTGATCAACATCTTCGAGGAAAGCCTGCGCCTGAAACTGCCGCTGAGCGCGGAAGCCACTCGCATCGTCAAAGAGTTCGCCTACCTGGCCGATGGCGGCTTTATCAACGCACCTGAAACGGTTTCGGCTTTCGAACGCATCCTGATGTCACCGTCGAGGGTATTCAGCGTTCTCGAAGAAATGCTCAGCACCGGTTTTCTGGTGAAGCTGATTCCCGAGTTTAAAAGCGTTGTCAACCGAATTCAGTATGACGAATACCACGTCTACCCGGTCGACAAACACCTGTTGCGGACCGTTCAGACCCTAAAAAACTTCGGCAACAGTGACGATCCCAATGCCAATCCCTTCTGCTGTGATCTTTACAGGAATTTGAAACGCCGCAAACTGTTGCTCTGGGCGGCCCTTCTGCATGACATCGGCAAGGGGGTCGACAGCGACGATCACTCGATCAGCGGCGCCGAAATGGTTCGCCAGGTTTTGAAAGCCAAGGGGTTTTCCACGGAAGACATCGAAACGGTTGTCTTTCTGGTTCATAAGCATCTGTATTTGATCAAGACCGCGACCCGCAGAGACATTCACGATGAGGAAACCGCCATCACCTGTGCCCGTGAAATCGAAAACGTCGAGCGCCTGAAAATGCTCTACCTGTTGACGGTCGCCGATTGCATGTCCACCGGACCCAATGCCTGGAACGAATGGACCGCCATCCTGCTGCGGGATCTTTTTTTGAAGGTGCTCAACATTCTGGAAAAAGGGGAGTTGGCATCCCGTGAGGTCGTCCGGGAGATCGAGATCAAAAGAGAACGGGTGTTGGCGGCCGTCAAAACAGGTGCCGAGCGCCAGAACCTGGAAGGGCTCTTCGGCTTTCTCTCACCGCGCTACCTGCTGTTTGCGACACCGGACCAGATCCTGCAGGATATTAGCTGCTACCAGAAACTCGATGATCGCGAATTTATGTGGAACGTCACCCGCACGGCGGATTCGGAAACCCGCACGGTAAAAATTTGCGCCAAAGACCGGCCGGGCCTTTTTTCCAAGATTGCCGGCGTATTCACTCTGAACAATATCGACATCATCGACGCCCAGGTTTTTACCTGGCGCAACAAGGTCGCCGTTGATATCTTCGAAGTCAAGCCGCCGCCGGACCAATTGTTCGAAGAAGAACGCTGGCTTCGGGCGGAGGAAAATCTAGAAGATGCGCTGGCCGGAAAGCTCAACCTGGCGGGGGCGCTGCACCAAAAAATTTCCGGTTACCGGCGCAAGAAATCCCCGCTCATCAACCGACCCAACCGGATTGAGATCGACAACCACAGCTCCAGCTTTTTCACGATCATCGAAGTGTTTACCTATGATTATCCCGGTCTGTTGTTCAACATCACCGATGCCCTCTTCGCCTGCCGCCTGGACATCTGGGTTGCAAAAATCGCCACAAAAGTCGACCAGGTCGTCGACGTTTTTTATGTCCGAGATTTCGACGGCCAAAAAGTGGACCTGCCGGAGCAGGTGGAAGCGATCAAATCCACTGTTTCAGAACGACTGATTCTGAAAACGGGCACGGGATGAACCGGTTCTGCAGCACCGTTTTCGCTTAAAAATAATGGTGAATTGTCAACGCGCGAATCACCGTCATCAAAAACCTTTCCCGCCGTTGACCCCAAGCTGAAAAGGAGGAACTTGAAAAAGATGAGAGTAAAACCCTGGATGGTAGCCGCCCCACTGCTGTTTGCACCCTTTTCCCATGCCTGCGCCGCTGACACGCTCAATACGGGTGACACAGCCTGGGTGATCGTATCGACCGCCCTGGTGATGATGATGACGCCGGCCGGCCTGGCGCTTTTTTACGGCGGAATGTCCCGTTACAAGAACCTTCTCAACACTATCGCCATGACGATTGTCGCCTATTGCTTGGGCAGCGTGATATGGGTCCTTTGGGGGTATAGCCTCGCTTTCGGCCCGGACCATGGCGGAATTGTCGGGGGATTGACGCACCTGTTCATGAATGGTATCGGCGTCGATAGCCTGCAGGGATCGATACCGACGTATGTGTTTGCGCTTTTTCAGATGACCTTCGCCTGTATCACGGTAGCATTGGTTCTTGGCTCGATCGTCGACCGGATGAAATTTTCTTCCTGGATCGTCTTTACCGTGCTTTGGATTACATTGATCTACTGCCCCATCGCACATTGGGTCTGGGGCGGCGGTTGGATGGGCAGCATGGGCGCCCTTGACTTTGCCGGAGGAACTGTGGTCCACATCAATGCGGGAGTCGCCGGGTTGGTCCTGGCGCTGGTGCTCGGCAAACGCATCGGGTACGGCAAGGAGTCCATGTTCCCTTCCAGCATCACCCTCACCGCGCTGGGGGCTGCGCTGCTGTGGTTCGGCTGGTTCGGCTTCAATGCCGGCAGTCAACTGGCGGCCGACGGCATCGCCGGCTCGGCTTTCCTGGTGACCAATACCTCGGCGGCCATAGGGGCCCTCGCGTGGATGTTTGCCGAGTGGGCGGTGAGTAAAAAGCCGACCGTGCTGGGTATGGCCTCCGGCATCGTCGCCGGACTTGTGGCCATTACTCCGGCGGCTGGCTTCGTCAACATGCCGGCCTCACTGGTGATCGGCGCCGGAGCGGGTCTGCTGGGATACGTCGGTGTCACCGTGTTGAAACGCAAGCTCGGTTACGACGACTCGCTTGATGCCTTCGGCGTCCACGGCGTGTGCGGTATCTGGGGCGCGCTGGCCACCGGACTCTTTGCCAACCCCGCCGTCAACGAAGCCGGACGCGGTCTGTTTTATGGAAACCCAAAACAATTGTGGATCCAGTTTATCTCAATCGTTGCCACGGCGGTCTTTACGGCTGTCGGAACAATCATACTGATTTACATTACCCGGCTCATCACCGGCGGCTTGAGAGTGGCAAAGGAGAGCGAGATCGAAGGACTCGACAGCGCCCTGCACGGAGAAAGAGGATTTGAAATCATTTAAGTCGATCACATCGAACAGGAGGTCATAAGATGAAGAAAATAGAGGCTATTATCAAACCCTTCAAATTGGATGACGTCAAGGAAGCATTGAACGAAATCGGCATTCAGGGAATGACCATCAGCGAGGTGAAGGGCTACGGCCGGCAGAAAGGCCACAAGGAAATTTACCGCGGCGCCGAATACATCGTCGATTTCATTCCCAAGGTCAAGATCGAAATTGTCGTTGAAGCCGAACGGGCGGAAAAGATCGTGGAAAAAATACGCGAGGCCGCCAGTACCGGTAAAATCGGTGACGGCAAGATTTTCGTTTCCCCGATCGAAGAAGCAGTTCGCGTCAGAACCGGTGAGACCGGCAAAGACGCCATTTAGTTTCCGTCCAGAAATGGCCCTTTTCCACAATTCCCCGCCTGCTTCGGGACAGGTCGGCGTCAATCGGCGGAATCGCTTGTGCGGCATACAGAAACGTCTGCCTCCGCGCAATGCCGCTGATTTCCTTGAACTTGCAGAAAATTGCACATTTCTGGATCGGAAACTGATCAGTGCCCATAATAAAACCCTGCATGGGTACTATTTAAATTTTCAATTTTTCACACACCTAAAAAGGAGGACTCCGCATGACACCCAAAGACGTAGTAGAATTAGCAAAAGAAAAAGGCGCAAAGATGCTGGATCTGCGCTTTATGGACTTTCCAGGACTGTGGCAGCATTTTTCGGTCCCCATCAGCGAGCTGTCTGAATCGTGTTTCGAAGACGGCTTCGGTTTCGACGGATCCAGTATCCGCGGATGGCAGCCGATCAACGCCAGCGACATGCTGGTGATTCCGGACCCGCTGACCGCCCAGGTCGATCCCTTTTTCGCCGAGACGACCCTAGTCCTGATCTGCAACATCGCCGATCCGGTGACCCGGGAACCCTATACCCGCGATCCGCGCCACATCGCGCAGAAGGCGGAGGCCTATCTGAAAAGCACCGGTATCGGTGATACGGCATTTATCGGGCCCGAAGCCGAGTTCTTCATTTTCGACAACATCCGTTTCGAATCCGCCACCAACCGCGCCTTTTATGAAATCGACTCCGTCGAAGGCATCTGGAACTCGGGCCGTGACGAGTGCCCGAATCTCGGCTACAAACCCCGTCACAAGGAAGGCTATTTTCCGGTTCCGCCCATGGATAAATTTCAGGACCTTCGCACCGAAATGGTCCTGACCCTCCAGAACCTGGGGATCGAAATCGAAGCCCAGCATCATGAAGTGGCCACCGCCGGGCAGGCGGAAATCGACATGCGCTTCAAGCCGCTGGTGCAGATGGCCGACCAACTGAAGTGGTTTAAATACGTTCTGAAGAACGTTGCCTATCGTCACGGCCACACGGTCACTTTCATGCCGAAACCGCTTTATGGCGACAACGGTACCGGCATGCACACCCACCTGAGCATCTGGAAGGAAGGCCAAACCACCTTCGCGGGTGACAAGTACGCCGGCGTGTCCCAGGAAGCACTCTATGCCATCGGCGGCATCCTGAAGCACTGCAATGCGCTGTGTGCCTTTACCAACCCGACCACCAACTCATACAAGCGGCTGGTTCCTGGTTTCGAGGCTCCGGTCAACCTGGCTTACTCCAGCCGCAACCGCAGCGCTGCGGTCCGCATCCCGATGTACTCCGCATCTCCCAAGGCCAAGCGGATCGAATTCAGAACCCCGGATCCCTCCTGCAACGGCTACTTGGCGTTTCCGGCCATCCTGATGGCGGCCATCGACGGCATTCAAAACCGGATCGATCCGGGCGATCCGCTCGATAAGAACATCTACAACCTGCCGCCCGAAGAGCTGGCCAAGGTCCCATCGGCACCGGGCTCGCTCGAAGAGGCACTCGAAGCGCTGAAAGCCGACTCGGAATTTCTGCTCAAGGGCGATGTGTTCACGCAGGACGCCATCGACATGTGGATCGACTATAAAGTTGAGAACGAAATCAACCCGGTCAAACTGCGGCCGCATCCCCACGAATTCTTCCTCTACTTCGACATCTAATTCTCCCCCTCCTGGAAGAAAGGCATGCGCCCGAATAATCGCGAGCGCATGCCGTTTATTCTTTGGTTTCGAGCTTCTTAGGGTATTGAAAGATAGTGT
>JBATHN010000680.1:0-2294 GCA_049666885.1 Desulfobacterales bacterium | reverse complement strand
GGTAAGTATGTTCTGGCTATCCCACGAAAACGGACACCTCTGAAGCTTGTGTTAGCTTGATAATACAGTAACCAATCGAAAGCATAACTAATATGCCGATACCGTCTGGATATATTCAGTGAACCCGCCAGATGATAGATCCCAACTATTGCATATTAACGACAAAAAGCTAAGCGGTGCAGCTTTTGGGCGTCCACTTCAGCGACTTGATTTTGTAGGTGGAAACTTTTTGCTCCCAGCCTAGTAGTCAGGGCCCGCAACTATTACTTGTTGACAGCCGCCATCCCTTCGGGCAAATATCGATCCCCGACCACCTGATCCGCCAATTCATTGAGCGTAGCTCGATTCTCATCTGTGAGGCGACAATCAAGTGCCCCCAGGTTGGTCTGGAGATTTGCGAGCTTAGTCGTGCCTGGTATGGCTACAACATGATCTCCGTGGTCCAACACCCAAGCCAAAGCAACCTGCGCTGCCACGCATCCCTTTTGGACAGCAATCTCTTTAATCGCCTCCACCAGTTTGAGGTTAGACTCGATGTTTCCCGGTTGAAACCGAGGCTGCATCTGGGTCCGGAAATCAGTCTCGCTGGTGGGCCGATCGCTGATTGAGGTGTAGCGGCCTGTCAACATTCCCCTACCTAAGGGCGAGTAGGCTACCAAGCTGATGCCAAGCTCCACACATGTGGGGAGCATGTCTTTCTCAATATCCCGGCTAAATATCGAGTACTCGGTCTGAAGGGCAGCAATGGGATGAACAGCATGTGTATTAGGGACATCCATAAAAAAATAAACTATTTGACTAAAGTGTAGCTCTTTTCTTTGGCAATCAGTTCTCCGCGGATGACAGCATAACTCACCGCGGGTTGTGTCATCCTGAGCCGTTTCGCTAATTCGGTGGCCGTAAGTCCCAGCTCGCGCACGGCCCAATAACACAGCAGACTTCTTGCTGCCACTTGAATCCTGCGGCGCCCTTTGGAATAGATCACATCCTTTCTAACGCCAAAGATTTCCATCACCCGCTTTTCCACCTTTTCAATGGTGTACCCCTTGCTTTTTATCTTATAGAAACGATCTAATTTTTCATTTGCTTCAGCCAATATTGCCGTCACGAAATGACTGTCTCCCAGAATCCGCTCGTCTCCCTTGAGGCGATCCTGGCCCTTTAAACGCAGCTTTTTCGATGCCGCCCAACCACCAAGGCTGCGAATTAATCCGCCACCGGTAAGCTCCGGTCGACGGCCTTGACCGTAACCGGCCTTGACGTATTCGGCGTAACTGCGCCTGGCTGCTGCCGGTGTTTTTCTAAATACGGTCAGCACATAGTCGGTTTCCTGCCAGGCTCTTTTTTTATTGCCTAATAGGGTACTGTGACCACAGTAAGGATATTTATCCAGACCGCCAAGATCCGGAACTATCTTCGCCCTTACCGGATTCAGATGAATGTAGCGAACCAGTTCCTTAAAATACACATCTTCCTGGCATATGATCGATTTATAACGGTTTTGAAAAAGCTGGCCGTGCCTTTGGTGGCGGCGATTAAATGAAACTGCATATCCGGTCAGCAATCGTTGCATTAGATGAGAAACGCCTCCCGGTCCGCTGCGCAGCAAAAAATGGGCATGATTGGGCATCAATACCCATGCAAAACAGATGGTCTGCGTTTCCGGAACCAGGGTTGACAAACGCTCTACAAAGTTTTCGCGATCATAATCATCCTTAAAAATCGCCCGGCGCTCAATTCCGCGAATAATAATGTGATGCAGCACACCGGGTGCATCTAATCTGGCTAATCGTGGCATAATTTCCCGATACCATTGATCTGCAGCGGTGTCAATTTATTTATTTATGGACGTCCCTTATTTACTTACTTATTTACTTACTTACTTGTTTACGGTTGCGTGCACCATATTTCATTGGTTTGCCTCCTTGAGATATTTAAATTTGTTACAGGTTAATTACCTTATCAGCCAATTGCATTGCGGTGACGATGTCCAACATGTTGGTGGTCTCGCCAACCTGCTTTTTCTCCAGTATATTAAAGTGGTCTAAACATGTACCGCAGACCAGGATTTTGAGGCCCGTAGATTCATAGGCTTTCAAGTCTTCAAGCACTTCCGAGCCATCGATGGTGAGTCTTACACCATTGTTTACGAACACGAGCCGCCACAGTTCTTCACCCATTTCCTTTAGTGTGCGCAGGAAATTTACCATGAGTTTCGAGCCGAGCGCATCATCTCCAAAACCAAGTCGGTCTGAGGCGCACATGACCATGATCTTTTTGGCATCGCCATGAGT
>JBATHN010000679.1:0-2431 GCA_049666885.1 Desulfobacterales bacterium | reverse complement strand
ATTTTGGGCGACAGATAAAATGTCACTTTAATGGCAGAAATCTGCCGCAGATGTATTGAAACGAAATAGCCTTGCCAGAACTACAGATCCGTTTTCAACCCGGTATCTGTTCCTCATTTAGATTTTTAACCCCAGAATACGGGTTTCAAAATTTACGTGTCTGAAAAAGAAACCGGGTTCTTGCTTTGATGGTGGGGCTGTGATTGAACGACCAGCAGAGAAGGAATGGGAAGGTTTGGGATACGGTTTTGAGCGATTATGATGGCGTTGAATTCAAGGGAAAATTATGAATTGATGGGGTTGCTTTAAGGTTTGGCAATCATAGGCGATTGTTGATAGCGGAGGTACAAATTATTAGCAAAAGATTGATTCTCACCCAAGCAGGCAATACGTTTGGGTAAGCGTAATTTTTCTCAAATTTTCGATAAATATTCTATCGAACTTATCACATAGAAGGCCAACTACAAGATATTATTGTCGGCCTTCGTGGTCTAAGATCTTTTGAAAATTTACTCTATTCAAAAGAAAAAGGCAAGCCGAATCATGACTTGCCTTTTTCGTTTGGCGGTTTCCCGCTGTGCAGTTTTGCTTGTGAGATGCACTTACACCCGAGAAACTCCTGCCGAATGATTCCGAGAACCCTGTTTGTTTAATTTTAACCGCCGTGTCAACGAAAATTCGAATTACGGTAGTTCTTCATGGTTGTGTAGTGGTTGGGAATCAATCGGACCTATTTTCATAAATCTACAGAGCAATCTGCACGCCATAAATCCTCGTGCCAAAGATGATGCTAATTTACAGGCACTTGTAGATTTCAGACAAGCTATCGATTACGAATTCGATAAAAATTCATACATAAACTGTAAAGCATATTTTCCCAATTTTAGGTCACAAATAACAATCTCATCCATGTAAAACTTTAATCCTATTAATACTATATACATTAATATTTGAAAGGCAACCGCTATTCATATCCACCATGTCCAAAGAAAAGAGGTGTTATTGAAAAGATTCGCCGTTAGTATTTTGATCTTTGCCTTTAGCGTCATTATGATCATCGAATTGTCATCCGCACTTATTGTCCATGCACACAGCAAACAGGTTCAAATCAACGAGGAAGACATCCAGGAATTAGGCACCAGGACCCTGATCAGTTGGTTTCATAGGCAAATCGATTTTGGCACTTTCCAACCTATAATTGACACCTATTTTACCCGCATCCCATAATACTTGCTTTTAGGATTCATATAGCAAAATACAAACGGGCTGGTCGGGTGGCGATGATCCCACTGCCATTTTAAAAGTTTATACAAGTCGTCGTTTATCCACAATTTTTCATACGTTATCTCGCTGGTTCGATTTTTTCTCGTACCTGAACGAACCCAACGCTCCTCAAAATTGATGTCGCCCGCCCACGTCCAACGAAGCACCTCGCTTTTCCGGGCTCCTATGTGCCAATACTTATCAATATGGTTCCGACAGATTTGCAGATCCGTTTTCAACTCAGTATCAGTTTTTGATTTGGAATATTGACCTGTGATACGGGCCGGACAGATTTTTCGCGATGGAAGAAAAAGACGCAATTTCCTGCGTATTTTTATCGGCGTGTTCGGAATTGGCGATGAATAATCCCGCTATTTAATCGGGTCGATTTCTGGCGATTTGTTTGAGGTATCTGTAGCGATCATACTCAAAAGTGAGAGCCGCCTTTGGGCTTGGAACCTGTGAAATCTGATGTTAATGGGCATTTTAATCTTTATGGTGGTGAACCCCCTGCTTGTCCATTTTTAAATGTCTGATTGCTGCCATAAGCTGCGAATCATTGCCTTGCAGGAGCTGAGCGCGAGTCAACGCAACTTCGACATCAGGAATCACTCCGTGTCCTTCGAGTGCCGTTCCATTTGATGTAATCGTTTGTAACACAGGAAATACCAAGATTGCATCGTTCGGTAGTTTTAGAAAGTCACAGACCACACAGTTCCCAGGGGTGCGATTGCCAACGACTATTCCACGGTGTATCGCTTGTATAGCTCCAGCAAATTCCTCTGCTGAAGACTTGCTTAATTCGTCAACAATTACAGCCAGCAAGCCGACATAAGCATTCTTGATTGGATCGAGGTAAACTTCTTTGATGGCCTGTCTTGACCGGTAACGCCAGAAAAGCACTGGATCTGAAACGAGTTGCTCAGCCAACAACTTACGGATCGGCCAAACGCCGCCATGATTGCCACGAATATCGATGATTAGAGCCCGTGGATTGATTAGGCCGGATAGAGCCTCAGCGAAGCGTTCTTGAACGGGTGGCATGAAGGCGTTGAATCGGATGTAGCCAATATCGCCGTCCTCCAGAAGTCTGAAGTTAAAATCAATAAAGCAAGGAGGCAGCGTTTCGTCGAGGATGACTTTGTTGCCTCGCGGAGTTAGTCTAATC
>JBATHN010000678.1:0-10179 GCA_049666885.1 Desulfobacterales bacterium | reverse complement strand
GGGAATTGGTGACCCTGGACAAACGCCTCAGCAAAGCCTCTGGCTTATGAATTTTGCTGATGACCTGCGCTTATCCTGGCAGAAGGAGGGATCACATAAGGAGGCAACTGGAGTGACAATTTCAAGGTGAGGATACATTCTTTTGCCTGCCAAACTCCGCAAAGAGATAAATTTGAAACCTGGAACGCGTGCTCTCCTAATAGGCTTTGAAAAAGCCCTATCCAACCTTGATTTTTTTTACTAAATCAAAATACCGGCGGGCTGAAGTGATTCATCTGGTTAAGAATCCAAACGGCTCTGGCTTGCATGTAGGGGGAGGGGCGATCGATGCGCAGTTGCCGGGGATTCGGCAGGGCCGCGGCGAGCAGGGCGGATTGGGTCCGGGTGAGACGGTCCGGGGTTTTTTTGTAGAAGGTCTCGCTGGCAGCCGCGATGCCGAAAACGCCGCGGCCGAATTCGGCGATGTTCAGATAGACTTCGAGAATCCGGCGTTTAGGCCAAATCGTTTCGATCAGCACGGTGAAGTAGGCCTCGATACCCTTGCGCACGAAGCTTTTTCCCGGCCACAGGAACAGGTTCTTGGCCACCTGCTGGGTGATGGTGCTGGCGCCGCGGATTCTTTCACCCTTCTGGCGTTCTTCCCAAGCTTCTGCGATCGAGTGCGGATCAAATCCCCAATGGACCGGAAACTTCTGATCTTCCGCCGCCATTACGGCCTGGGCGGCGTGCGGCGAAATGTTGCGCCAGTCCGTCCACCGGTAACGGATAGTATAATCTCTGCTGCCGTTCCAACGGGCCTGAAAGTACTTTTGCAGCATGAAGGCGGTGGTCGGTGGTGGCACCCAGCGCAGGATGACGACGGGTAGTAGCGTGACGGCGAGCCCAATGACGACCAGGCGTTTTAATAGCGTCAACGGCTTGAGTGTTTTCTTTTTTCTTTTTCTTCCACTCCATGGGTAGAGCGCACGCAGATCTTTCATGTGATGCCTGGTATCTCGTCACACATAAATTGTCTTGTCCATTGTCGCCCGCTGCTCGATATTACAAGCTTGGGTACATAATAATGTCCATCGGCAGTGTTGGCATAGATTTCAGATTTCAGGGCTTGCCAGTCCGTATAGGATAATGCCAAATATCAAAATACAATCACCAAAATACAAATAAATTCCAAGTTACAATATCCAATGCCCCAAACAGGTTTGTCATTTGGAAATTTGGTCACAGATGACACGGCACTAGAGGGTCCATAAAGAAGGGAACAGATCAGAGCCGATGGGGAATGAACCCGTAACGGGTGTAGATGGCCTGCGCTGCAGAAGATAATATGAACTCCAGAAACTTTTGGGCATTTTCAGGATGCGGGGCGGATTTCAGCCGGCAGATGTAATAATTGATCCGGTCCCGCTGATCGAGCGGCGCACCCGGCTGAACCTCATCGATCGGCAGATGAAGTGACCTGGCGTGATGGATTTCGGTGGCCCAGACCGGTCCGACGTCGGCCGCACCATCGGCGATCCGCAGCGGGGTTTCCCGGTGGTGGACAACGGTCATCAGCGTGGTGCCCGCGGTCCTTTTTTCTTCCATGATGCGATGCACCAGGTGTTCTCCGCCGGCATCGCGATACATGTCCAGGATATGATGGGCGATGTCCTCATTGGCGGGATCGGGTTGAGAAATGCGAATCTCCGGTCGCCCGAGGTCGCCGACGGTTGCAATCCCGGTGGGGTTGCCGGCCGGGACCATCAGGGAGAGCCGGTTGTGAAGGTACAGCCGGTAATTGCCCGGTGCGATGTGTCCGGCGGCCGACAGCTGCTGCATGGCCGTTTCGCTGACCGCGGAGTAGATATCCGGTGTCACCCGCAGGACGCGATCCCGGAACACCGCCCCGCCGGCAAGGATCTGCTTGAGCTCCATGCCGGGCGGCAGCGTTTCGTAGAAAATTTTCCCTATCTCCGGGTGAGCCTCCCGAAAAGCCGCGACGATATCGGCCATGGCCATGAACTGGTTGCCGGCCATAAACAGCACCAGATCCGCTGTCTCGGCCGCTTCCAGGTTGTATAGATCATTCCCTCGCTCCGGTGGAATCACCGGAAATTTGCTTTCCACCATTTCTTTATTTCTTTTTCAGAAAGTCATCCGGCTCAATACCGGCCTGCTTTAGAATGGCCCGCAGCGTGCCTTCGGGCATGTTCCCGGGATGATTAGGGATGGTGGTGTAGCGGTCGGTCTGCTCCCTGTACCAGATCTCATGGCTTCCGGCCGCCTGTCGGTCAAACACAAACCCGAATGCCCTTAGACGCTTGACGATCTGGCGATATTTAAAACCCGATAGCCGTCCCATGTCAGGCGTTGACGATCAGCGGATAGTCAAATGAATCGGCAATCGAGGCAAGGTTCAAGTCATCGGAACGCTGCGCACGTGCCTCGATCAGCTTTCTGGCCACATCACGGGCGATCTCCAGGGCCTCGGTCGCCGTCCGTCCTTGGGCTATCAGTCCTTGCACATCATCCGAAGTTGCCAGATAAACTCCTTCGGGAAGCTTCTCTATATGGATGTTGATGATTTTTTCCATGCCGCCTCCTTCTGACTGAAG
Organism: Desulfobacterales bacterium; assembly: GCA_049666885.1. GTDB lineage: Bacteria > Desulfobacterota > Desulfobacteria > Desulfobacterales > SG8-13 > JARFQH01. Next base: position 7,585 of record JBATHN010000678.1, on the reverse strand, counting down.
ACTGTTTTCATCTGGTTTTTCTAAGCATTTGGTAAGTTAAACCAGATCTAACGATAACTAAAATATTAAATTGTAGACTTCCCCTAAGCGCTCTGTAAAGTTTAAACGACTAGTGCCTTGTGGTAACATCGATTGACCTAATATGAGTTCTCAAAAAAGCGGCACAGCCGCGTTTCATAAAATCGTGCAACGATTTTATTCGAACTGTGGCTTCAACATCCGGGTGATGTCCTCCGGGAAGGCCATGCAGAGCGTTTCGTTGAAAAGGTTGCGCAGGGCCCCGATGTCCGGTGTTCCCAGGGACTGGTTGAAGAAAGTCCGCGGGGAAAAGAGCAGGTGGAAACGGGAGAAGCTGTCGGACAGCCGACCGGTGAAAAAGTTCATATTGAAGCTGAAAATCCCCATCTTGTCGTAGGCCTCCATCAGACGGCTCAGCCCGACGGCGATGTCGGCAAGGTCCTGATCGGTCAGCTCCAGCGTGCCGTTCACCCCGTCGACCACGGCCAGAACGTCGCCGGCTACCCCGAGCGGTGCGTAGCTGACCAGCCAGTCGGTGCGGCCGATGCGGCCCAGGTAGCGTTCTCCCGCCTCCCGTTCTTGGGCCACGAGATCGTCCCAGTAATTGGATTGGTTGCGCTCCAGGTAGGTCTTTGCCGCCGCCAGTTCTTCACGCATCAGGTTGGGGGCCGAGGAGGTGGTGAAGACCTGCAGATGGGCGTGGATCAGGGAACTGCCCGAGGGCGGCATGTAGTTCCAGTTGATCAGGTGGTAGACCGATTCGGGGTGGCCCAATGCCTCTATCCGCCGGAAAAAGGCCATTGCCAGCTGAAAAGCCTTTGTGATCCGCTGGGGCTCGATTTCCGTCATCGGGAAATAGTGCCGGGACCCCATTGTGGCCACGGCCCCCAGACTGTCATAGGGGGCGATGTTGGGGAACAGCACCATGTCATCGGCGGTCATGCGCCCCTCGGCGATAATTTCGGGCGGGAAACAGGGCGTCACCTGCATGACCCGTTCGGCGCAGAAAGGGCAGGTCTTTTCGGTGCCGGCGACAATTTTCTCAAAATCGGGCTTTTCCCACTGCAGTTTCATGAAATGGCAGATCCGCGCGGTTCTTCCGGTCAGGGGGTCTTGCCGGATTTCGCTCGGAATCGATCTGCGGGCCATCTCTTTTGCGGGGTTGAGCACAACCGTTTCTTTTTTTTGGGCCTTGAATTCCATAACACCTCCTGGGGTTTGAAGGATCAGGGCGTGTCCATCCATAAATGCTCTTTTTTCCACTGGGCGGCGTTCTCCGCGTGTTTTCGGCTGTGGCGTACATCGCGTACGCCTTGCCGCAAACCCTTGTGCGGCCTTGCTCAGCGAAAAAAATCCACATTTATGAGTTGGACACTCAACAGTGCCATCAACGATTCGTGAATGGGTTTAAGACGAATTTCTGTTCGGTGATCGGCTGCCCCCACTGGCGCACCGCATGCTCCTGGACGAGGCGAAATCCGATCTCTTCGTACAGCCTGCGGGCACTGGTTAACCCCTCGAATGTCCACAGGAAAATGGAACGATATCCCTTGCGCCGGCAGAAGGCAACCGCTTCTTGTATTAGCGCCCGGCCGATGCCGCAGCTTTGATGGGCCGGCATGACGATGAACCAGCGCAGCCGCGCCCCTTCTGTGTCGGCGCGCTTACCGTCGATGGCAATGGATCCGGCAAACCGTTCGTCCGAAACGGCCAGCCACAGTCCGTCGCGGCCTGCCTGAAATTCGCTCACGAACTCTGAGAGTTCACGGGCGACCTGGGTCTCGAAGCTCGCATCGAATCCCCAGTGCTCATGGTAATAGACAGCATGGGCTTCCGTAATTCTTCCGATGGTGCCCGGTGTGTAGCCCTGAAAATCGAGTCGACCGGTTGACGGCGGTGACATGAGATCAAATCATCCCTTTGCGGATGGATTTGGGTCAATAGAATATTTCAGTGTAGACCATCGAGCCCGGAAAGCGATCGTCCACGAGCCAGGTGACATCGCGGATCATTTCTCCGCGGCCGCACAGGTAAAAGTCGTAGCGGTCGGGCGCCAATTGTGACGCAAGATAATCGGTGACACGTCCGTGAAACGTCCCCGCTTCAGACGGATCTTCATCGGACAGACAGACGACGTATCGTCGCGCCTTGGAGCCAAACAGGGTAGCGTAATAACCTTCGCCGGCTTGTCGGACGCCATGCAAGAGGGTGAAAGCGCTGACGCTTGAGCGGGCCATGGCGGCAAAGGGGGCGACACCGGTGCCGGTGGCGACGAAAACCGGCGGTCGCGAAGACGCCCGAAATACGAAATAACCGTGAGGACCGCTGAATGTAAAAGCGGTGCCGACGGGGGTCGCGGATAGCAGCGTCGAAAAACGTCCCGCAGCAACCCGACGGATGCAGAGCACCAGTACTGCATCATCGGGTGCGTTGGCCAGGGAATAATCTCTTTCGAGCCCACCATGGATGAGACGAATTCTCTGACCGGCCGTGAATTCGAAACCGGAGGGACGGGAGAAAACCGCTTCGAAGGTATTGTCAGAGAGCTGTCGTCTTTCCAACAGCTTGGTGTCGTATGTGACGTCTTCCATTAACCTTGTATGATCGGGTTCCGGGTTCTGGGTTCTGGGTTCAAAGGTTTTAACCGAATGAACTGAGAACACTTCTTACCAAAACTTGTGATAATCAATATAAACCGTTGGGTGGTGAAGCTATTATAGCCCTACTTAAGGCAAGCATTCTGTGATTCCAGCCGAATAGAATTTAAGAACCCTTATATGAAACTACGCCAAAATGGCACAGTTTTTTTCTCGATCAAGCTGGAGGCTTGCGGCCAGAGGCGGCGCTAAGCTTGAACGTTTAACCGCACAACCTACTTTTATTTTCATGCTCATAGTGATCCGCAGAACCATGATGGTTTAATCGCCGATCATTTCTTCCAGAGGATATCCGCCTCGCCGGCCAGGTGATTACAGTAGCGGGCGAGCACGAAGAGATAGTCGGAGAGCCGGTTGAGATAGACGAGGACGGCCTGGTAGGCGTCCGGCGCCTGACCGGTCGTCTTGTCTTCGGACAGACCCACCACATGCCGTTCAGCCCGTCGGCAGACGGTTCTGGCGACGTGGGCCAAGGCGGCCGTCATGCGGCCGCCGGGAAGGATAAACCCTTTCAGCGGCGGCAGGTGCTGCTCCATGCGGTCGATGGCCGTTTCCAAGTAGCGGCTCTTTTGTTCGTCGAAGGGTTCGAGCGCCGCGGTTGACGGAGACCCGGGTGTGGTGGCCAGGCAGGCACCGATATGAAAGAGATCCGACTGAATCTGACGGATTTCGGAAACGCTTTCGTGGGTTTCTTCCATCGCTGCGGTGAGCGCGCCGAGGCATGAATTCAGCTCGTCGACGTCACCGTAGGCCTCGGTGCGGACGTTATTTTTGGCAACTCTTTCGCCGCTGAACAGGCTTGTTTTTCCCCTATCACCACTGCCGGTATAAATTTTCATTACTTCCTATTTTGCGTTTGTAATCGAACTGGCTGGATGCTGAACGACTGCATTGGCTTATCCTCGATAGACGAGTTGACCGCCTTCGGGCAGCAGGCTTTCGGCGCGCTGCTGGCGGCGGTCGCCAGCGGTCAAGGCAGCCGTCTGACCGCCAGCATGGTGATATCGTCGAACTGTTCCGCGCTGCCGATATGCGCTTCGAGGGCTTCGGAAACATTTTTCAGCACTGTTTCCGCTGAATAGCCGCCGGCCTTGAGCAGTCTCAGGAGTCTCTTTTCACCGAAAAATTCGCCCTCGGTCATCCGGGCTTCGGTGACCCCATCGGTGTAGCCGAAAAATATGTCACCCGGCGCCATAGACGTCTGCCGCATCTCCAGGTTCGCATCGGCCTGCACGCCGACGGCCGGTCCGGTCGGCCCGAGGTGAACTTTTATGATGCCGGCGTTGTCCAGAATATAGGGCGGATCGTGTCCGCCGTTGATGTAGCTCAACTCCCCGGTCGACGGGTTCAGCACCCCGAAGAAAAGAGTAGCGAACATGGCCAGGTCTTCGTGGTTCTTGACGATGTAGGCGTTTGTCAGCCGCACGGCCTCAAGGGCCGTACGGTGCGAAAGACGGACCTCAGCAGGTGCTTCCGGTGACGGTCTGCTTTCCGATGATTCGGTTATGTGACAGTCGAGCCCCTGCAGGGAGGTTTGGCCGGAGAAGATCCGGATGAGGCTGCGGAAGAGTGCCATGAAAAGCGCCGCGCCGACCCCTTTGTCGCAGACATCGGCGATGACCAGTCCCACTGAACCGTCCGGAAGTTCGAAGACATCGTAGAAATCGCCCGAAACCTGGCGGGCCGGTTTGATAAAAGCCGCAAACTCCCAACCTGTTCGCCGCGGCAGCATCGTCGGAAGGAAATTTTTCTGCATTTCCCGGCCGCGTTCCATCTCGGTGTTCAAGGCCTGCGAATAGGCCCTGACCTGCTCCAGGCTCTGCTGCAAGGCGGCCTCGGCCTTCCGGCGTTCGCTGATGGCTTCCGATATCCGTCGGTACATCTGGTTGAAGGCCGCAATAACGTCGCCCAGTTCGTCCCGCCGGTGCACCGACGCGGCATAGAAATCCGGGGTCGAGCGATCGTCGCTGATGGCCTCACCGGCCAGCACCAGATCTTTTCTCAGTCGCAAAATCGGGGTGACGACGATCGGCTGCATGGCGCTCCAGGCGCCGACGGTGACGAAAATCGATATGATGAGGATCAGTCCGGCAATGCGCAGAATGAACGCCTCCAGTTCACGCTTCACCGCGGTGGCATCCTGCCTCAGGACGAGCACGTTGGGCCTCTTCAGCTGCGGTTGCTGCCAGGCCATGTCGATGCGGCGGCCGTCTGGGCTTTCCGCCTGTTGTACCCCAGCGGCCGTAACTTCGGAGAACGAGATATCCGTAGGCTCTCCGAAGCTGCCGATCCTGTTGCCATCGAGGTCGTAGAGGGTTCCACCGACGATGTCGGAGCATCCCTGCAATTGTCTGACCTGGTCGAAAACCTGCGCCGCGTCGGCCGTGGACGGCAGCAGGGTCATGAGCACTTCGATCTGGGCCCACGCCACTGAGCGCATCTGCTGAACGAGCTCCTTTTCCCGGTTCATGGTGGACGGGATCAGGATGATCGTTTCTATCACCACGACGCTCACAAACACGTAGAACACAATCCGCCGCGACAGTCGCGATCGGGTCGGTTTCAACCATCGCTTCAAGGCAATTATCATAAATTGTTCCTTTGGCAACGAAGCCCGGTCCGTTGCCGCTCTTTCGAGATCCTCATTTGAGTATACAAAACCACTCTGTGAGTCAAATCAAAATCCGTGGGTGTCTGCCACGCCGTTTTCGGCAACCCCTGCGTCACCGCAGCATCGCCTTGACTTGCCGTACCTAAAAATTTAGAGTGACGCGTCACAACCACGCCGTTACGGTAGAAAAACCGATGACGGAGAGGCGCTTAGCGAGTGTCCATCCGCAGTTTCATAAAGGGCCATTTATGGACGGAAACTAGCGTGAATCCTTTGAAGAGAAAACTCAACATTGCCGTTCGCGAACTGGTCGAGTTTGTCTGCCGTTCCGGGGACCTGACGGTTTCATTTTCCGGAGTCCGGCGTGCGGTCGAGGCAATCCGCGCCCATCAAAAGATCCAGAAGTCGCGGCCGCAAACCTATCGCCCGGAAGTGTCGATCGCCCTTCAGCACGAGTCCGACGCTTTTTTATTGCGCATCAGCGGCCGCATCGACGGGGTTTTCAGCGAAACCGATGCCGGCGGGGTGACCCGCACCGTCATCGACGAAATCAAGACTACCGACCGCGATCTCGACCAACTGGCGGCCAACCAGAACACCCTGCACTGGGGCCAGGTCAAATGTTACGCCTACATGTTTGCAGTCGAGCAGCAGCTGGTGGACATCGACGCACAGCTGACTTATTACCACTTCGATTCCGGTGAAACGCGCGAGGTGCGGCGGACATTCACCCTTGATGAGCTATCCGGATTTTTTCGCGATCTGATCGACCGCTACCTCGGCTGGGCGACGATCCTCATCGACTGGCAGCAGCGACGCGATACCGCCATCCGAGCGCTCGCCTTTCCGTTCGCCGTTTATCGACCGGGACAACGCCCCATGGCGAAGGAGGTCTATCGGACGATCCGCTCCGGCGGACAGCTCATCGTCGAGGCGGCAACCGGCATCGGCAAGACCATGGCGGTGGTTTTTCCAGCCGTAAAGGCCCAGGCGGAAGGGCTGACCTCCAAGATATTTTACCTGACGGCCCGGACAACCGCCCGCTCCGCCGCCGAGAAGGCGCTCGCGTATTTGAGCCGCAGCGGCCTGCGTCTTAAATACCTGACGCTGACCGCCAAGGACAAGATCTGCTTCAATCCCGGAAATGACTGCAGCGGCGAGGGGTGTGATTTCGCGCGCGGCTACTACGACCGTCTGCGGGAGGCTCTGCCGGAGATTTTCAGCCGCGATGCCATGGACCGCACTTTCATCGAAGAGGTTGCGCGTGCCTACCGCCTGTGTCCGTTCGAGTTGTCCCTCACATTAGCGGTCTACTCCGACTGCATCATCTGCGACTATAACTACGCGTTCGATCCGCGGGTTTACCTGCGGCGATTTTTCCTCGAAGGCGCCGGTGACTATACCTTCCTGATCGACGAGGCCCACAATCTCGTCGACCGGTCCAGAGAGATGTTCTCGGCCGAGATCTTCAAACAGCCTTTCCTGAACCTGCGGCGCGAGGTGCATGACACTCTCCCGCGGCTTTATAAAAGCATGGGGCAGGTCAACTCGCAGATGCACCGACTTAAAGAGTCGATCATCGCAGGGTCGCCGGCATGGTCCGACAAGAGACCGCCGGATGATCTTTATCCCGCTCTGAGAAGATTTTCGAAATTGGCCGAAGAGTGGCTCGGTCGCAACGAAAAAACCGCATTCCGCGAAGCGCTGCTCGACCTCTACTTTGCAGTGATCGCCTTCATCCGTGTCTTCGAGGCCTACGAAGCGAGTTATGTCACCTGTTACGAAAAGCAGGATGCGGACCTGAAGATCAAACTCTTCTGCATCGACCCGTCCGGGCAGCTCGGTGACGCTCTCGGCCGATGCCGGGCGGCGGTTTTTTTCTCTGCCACCATGACGCCGGCGGCCTACTTTAAAAAAATGTTAGGTTGTCAACCCTCGGCCATATACCGTCACTTTCCGTCGCCGTTTGCGACTGCAAACCTCGGACTGTTCATCTTAGACCGGGTTTCGACCTATTTCAAACAGCGCCCCAGTACGGCCCCGGATGTGATCCGGGCCGTCGAGGCCACGGTCCGCCGGAAAAAAGGCAATTACCTTCTCTTTTTTCCGTCTTACGACTACATGCGCCTCGTTTATGAAGGCTTCAGGGAAACGTGTCCCGAGGTGGATACGGTCCTCCAGACGCCTGGGATGCCCGAGACCGACCGAAGCGCTTTTCTGGACCGTTTCTCACGCGACAACCCGGAGACGCTGGTCGGTTTCGCCGTCATGGGCGGCATCTTCGGTGAGGGCATCGACC
>JBATHN010000677.1:0-2814 GCA_049666885.1 Desulfobacterales bacterium | reverse complement strand
CTCAAGGACAGAGCCTCTGCCAGCGATGACGAGCTCGAAAACTGCGTGGACGACGGAGTGGTCGGCCGCTACGCCTCGAACATCAATATCGAGGAGTAAAAATGACGCCGCTACTGTTCAAGAAAATCTATTTGTTCATACTGACCGTGACGTTTATCACCGTTGGAGGGAATAGTGCCGTGGCAATCGAAGAAGTGCCTTACACCGTCATCGAACAAGACAAGGCCTTTGAGCTCAGGCAATACTCACCCCACATCGTGGCAGAAACAACGGTCGAGGGCGCATTCGACCAGGTCGGCAGCGAAGGCTTTCGCCGGTTGGCCGACTACATTAACGGCGAAAATCGGTCCAAGCAGTCCATCGCCATGACCGCACCGGTCAGTCAGGAAGCGCAGTCCGAAAAAATCGCCATGACCGCACCGGTGGGCCAGGAGAAATCGGGCGACAGGTGGCGCATTACTTTTGTCATGCCGGCAAAATATGCACTCGACGCGCTGCCCGAGCCCATCGATTCTCGTATAGAAATAAAGCAGGAGCCCGGTCGGCTGATGGCCGCCGTGCGCTATTCAGGCACCTGGAGCCGCAAGGGTTATGACGAAAACAAAGAGCGGTTGCTGACATGGATTGAAGAACGAGGCTTCAAGCAAACCGCAGAACCGGTGTGGGCGCGATACAACCCGCCCTTCATGCCCTGGTTTATGCGGCGAAACGAAATACTGATACCTGTCGATACCCAATACTAATTTGAAATCAAAAATGAATCTCCCTGCCGCAAGCTGCAGGGTTTCAAAGCTGTTTGATTTTATCCCCTCACCCTATCCCTCTCCCCAGGGAGAGGGAATCTATGGTGAACCTGCAGCGAGCTACAGGGAATTATCAAGTTAAAAAACACTTATGACACCATTATCATCTCCACCTTCCGGGCACGCCCGAGCCGAAGGGGCTCTTTTTGGCCTTTTTATCGGCGACGCCTTGGCCATGCCGGCCCACTGGTACTACAATACAGCCGCCCTGCGTAAGGACTACGGAACCATATCCGACTACCTTCAACCGCGCAATCCGCATCCCGACAGTATTCTGTGGCGCTCGCAGTACGCCGCCCCTGACCCCCGTTACGATATTCTTCACGATCAGGCCCGCTTCTGGGGCAAACCCGGCGTGCACTATCACCAGTTCCTCAAGGCCGGTGAAAACACGCTCAACCTGAAGCTTTGCCGTATTTTAGCGCATTCTTTGTTGGAAAAAAACGGTTACGACCCCGACGACTACCTGAAACGCTACATCGCCTTCATGACGACACCGGGCAGCCACAGGGACACGTACGTCGAGGAGTATCACCGCCATTTCTTTGCCCGGCTGGCTGAAGGCCGGTCGCCGCACAAATGCGGTATTCAGGAAAAACATATCGGCGGTCTGGTCAGTCTGGTTCCGATCATCGTCTATTACCGGCACGAACCGCAAACAGCCGTTACGGCCGCCCGGAATCACTTGGCTCTGACCCATCGGGGACCGCGTATGGAAAGGTCGGCCGACTTTTTAATCGAGACCCTGCTGCGGGTGTTGCAGGGAGAATCACTTCAAGACGTCCTTATGTCAGGGATGAAGGCCCAAACAAATCCGTTCTTCGGCCATCCCTTTACGAAGTGGCTTGAACTGCCCGATGACGTGGTCGTGGGCCGGCGCCTCAGCACGGCCTGCTACGTAGAAGACGCGGTGCCGGCGGTGATCTACCTGGCCTACAAGTATGCCGAAAATCCCGAACGGGGGCTTGTTGCCAACACAAACCTGGGCGGCGACAACGCGCACCGGGGCGCGATTCTGGGTGCACTTCTCGGTGCGGCCAACGGTCTGCCATCTTTTCCTGAACGGTGGGTGGCAGGCTTAGAGGATTCAGAGGCCCTTCGTCAACACACAAGCGACATGACGACTTCCTCTAACAACGTATCTTTTCCCGATGGAGTCAATTGAAAACCGCTTCCGGTCCTTCTATCGGCGAAGAAATTTTGACAGATGTTACAGCCGCACTGATCTTACCCACCCTCGTAAATATGCAGATTTTTTTTTAAAAGGGGATATTTGAGATGGCAGATAAAAAAAGCACGACCATCAGTGGGCAATCCATGCAACAGCTCATCGAGAGCGCGATAAAATCCGAAATCGGCGACATCGACCAGCTGCCCCACAGCGTTGCGGCCCGGGTCCGTGACCTATACGGAGAATTCATACCGGTCTACGCCGAGATGATCCGGATCAGGGAAAATCAGCACCAGGACTGGCGACCGGTAATTCTTCCGATCGACCCCGACATGGTGGAAGACATGCTGCACTTCTTCTCGGATTACCAGCACCTCACCCGCGCCTTCAAGCGGCTCAACCGCGAGGTGAAAATACTGTTGGCGCTGGACAGGCATAGTGAGCCCCGCCGCTACGACGAGTGGGTCGAAAATATCGTGTCCGGTGGCGACCGGCGCTCGCTTATGAAATCGATTCTCGAAAAGTAGCACTCAGGGATCCGGTTCTCGCACCCTTTATTTTAAAGGATCGAGCGGTGGACTAAGTATTTACTATTGGTTCATTTCCCACTGGCCATTAAAAAAATTTAACTCTCACCCACTTCGTTAGAGCCAGAGCGTTAACTGAGAAAAAAGCCTTGGCGTACTCTGAGATCTCCGCGAGAAATATGGTCGGAAATGTGATTGTATGCCGAGTGACTTTGTTTCTTCTTAGTTATTAAACAGGAAATTGTGTCTGTCATCATCTGGCCCCGTATTCATTGTCCCGATCGTGAAGAGAGCGGAACCCGTGAACGACATC
>JBATHN010000676.1:0-8095 GCA_049666885.1 Desulfobacterales bacterium | reverse complement strand
GAATCGATGAACGGCACGATCACCGTGCAAAGTACCGTCAATCTGGGCAGCACCTTCAGCCTGCGATTCTATCAATAGGTATGAACATTATCAAAATATAATGTTCAAATAATCTTCCGGTAATCTAGAGTAATTAGAATGAGCCGAAACAAATGGGTTCATGATGGAAATTGATCGTTTTCGAAAATTTAAACATCCTCATCTATGATGGTAGTTTGGTAGAAATTTGGCTGCAGCGTTATGACCATGATATGGAGTGTCACCAAATCTGCTGACACAGCATATATTGTTATAATAATATTTAAATTTGACTTTATTCGTGATCAGCATTTATGGGTGGTAATAGAACCTTTACGTTCAGCAGAGAGAGGCGAGGCCTTTTTCAATGACACTGACATCTAACCAGGCCATCACTTTTCCATTTCCATGGGAGGAAGAGCCGGCAGTATATCAGATACAGGCCGATTGGGCGCATAACAGCCCTCGCAAAATGCCGGTCGCTTGTGTCATCTTGCCGACTTACAACGAGGTTGAAAACGTCACGCAGGTTATTCCGGCAGTTTTCCAACAGGCGGAAAAAATCAGCGACACCCATGAACTGCATGTGCTGGTTGTCGATGACGATTCACCCGACGGGACACGTGGTGCCGTTGAAAACTTGCAGCGAAATCACAAAAATTTACATATGATCGGCGGTATGAAAAGAGGTTTGGGGGATGCCTACAAGCGGGGAATCAAATATGCCATAGAGCACCTTTCACCCGATGTGATCATCGAAATGGACGCCGATGGCCAGCATGATCCAGATGAAATACCGCAATTCATTACCCTTTCCAATTCCGGATTCAGCCTGGTGATTGGCTCGAGGTTGACACCCGGCGGAGAAACCCCGGACTTTTCATTTTGGCGTAAATTCTTGAGTCTTTTTGGAAATTGGCTGATTCGCAGCCTGGGGGGTGTCAGAAAGATCCACGACTGCACATCCGGATATCGTTGCATAAAAGTAGACGTCGTCAGGGAGTGTGACTTGACCTGTCTGTCGACCAGGGGATACTCTTTTCAAAGTTCCTTGCTGTGCGAATTGTTGCGCCATAATGCCACGTTTATAGAAGTCCCAATTTTGTTTAAACCGAGAATGCACGGAAATTCCAAGCTGGCTTTTAGAGATCAGTTGGAATTCCTGCTGAATATCGTCAAAATTAGATTTGGCAAAAGAGGAAAACGGTAACCGGATCTTTTCGGCAAACCAGGATACCCGAAAATCCGTTACCGCAGAATCCGCCCTTAAACTATTGGGGACCGCGGGCTGAATGATATCGGACCGATCCATTGACCGAACACGGCAAGAAACGGCAAAACGGCATAATCGCAAAGTGGTCGATGAACGATAAGGCCCGTTTCTTGATGAGCGCACTTCTGATGATCGCCGTGGATCTCACGGCGTTTTTTCTTTCCATTCGATCGGGATTATCCTGGAACACCGCTCACGTCATCAGTTTTCTGCCCACAGCTGCCTTGACCTGCTTTCTGTGGCGGCTGAAAAATGAACCGCTGCCGACATGGACACGGTGCCTTTCGGCGTGTGCGATCATCGGCATGCTGGCGCTGTTCCTTCGCGGCGGGTCCCTGGCGACACTGGTGACGGTTGTCGGGTTGTCGCCGAGGGCCGCCATCTTTTTCGGCACCGTCGTTTCGGCAGCCGTTTTTCTCTCGGGACTCCGTTTACAGGTCCCTGCGCAAAGAGTGCCCGGTACTGAACCGGATGATGGGGGACGCCGACTCACCATCGCCTTCATCGTTTACCTGGTGCTGTTGCGGCTTTTCTACGGCGGTCCTTTTGAAATCCTGTTCGAGGAGGGGTACTATTGGAACTATGCCCAACATCTTGACATCGGCTATCTCGACCATCCCCCCATGGTGGCCTGGCTCATTTGGGCGTCTACATCCCTTTTCGGGCACTCGGAGTTCAGCATTCGAATCGGCGCGCTGGTGTGCTGGGCCGTCACGGGATATTATGCCTACCGGCTGACCAATGCGGTGCACGGAGCGCAGATTGCCCTTCGTGCCCTGCTGCTGGTCGCGCTACTGCCCATTTTTTTCGGCTTCGGTTTGGTCATGACGCCCGATGCGCCGCTTCTGGCCTGTTGGGCGGGGGCTCTCTATTACCTCTATCGCTCGTTGATCGAGGAAAAGCGCGCGGCGTGGATCGGCGTCGGGATTTTCCTTGGCCTCGGAATGCTGTCCAAATACGTGACGGCCCTCTTGGGAGGGGCGGCTCTGGTGTTTCTGCTGGTCGATAGCCGTTCGAGAAAGCGGCTTTCACGGCCCGAGCCTTACCTGGCTTTTCTCATTGTCCTGGTGCTCTTTCTGCCGGTCATCATCTGGAATGCCCAACACGACTGGGGTTCTTTTTATTTTCAAGGCCCCAGTCGGTTAATGGGAAAGTATAATTTCGATCTCCCCGACCTGATCGGCAGTATTCTCGTTTTGTTGACACCGACCGGCTTTGCAACCGCCATTGCGACCGTGACCTCCAGGAGAACGGTTGTGGTCGACGCACAGACCGGCAGCGGAAGCCGAACATATAGGTTGTTGTTGACCTTGACGATTTTTCCCCTTGCGGTCTTCGTGGCCTTCAGCCTCTTTAGAAATATCAAGCTGAGTTGGACCGGACCCCTTTGGTTGGGGATCCTGCCGTACATGGCTGTCTTTTTGGTGTCGAATCACCTCAAACCAACCGGCAGGGTGGCCGCCTGGGCCTCCCGCGCATGGCCGGCCACGATCGTTGTCGTCACGCTTCTGTACGGCGCCGCGCTGCACTATCTGGTGTTGGGCTTTCCAGCCGTTCCCTACCCCCGAAAATCGCTCATGGGTATGGGAATGGAGGATTTGGCCCGCAAGGTTGACACGGTGGTGGAAACATATGAACGCCAAACAGGCGAAAAGCCGATCATCGTCTGCATGGACACTTACCGGTTGGCGAGTTGGCTTGCGTTTTATCGGACAAAGATTTCCGGTTCCCCGTCTGTATTCGAAATGCCGGAAGCCGTCCGCGACACCACCGGCGGGCACCTGTTCGGGAAAAACAGCATGATGTACCGTTACTGGCACCCGCCGGAAACACTGAGCAACCGGACCATACTGTTCATCAGTGACGATCCGGAAGACATGCAGGACGCTCGCGTTATACTGCTGACAGAGCCGCTCGGCGAGGTTCAGAAGCTGGCTGTCGAGAAAAACGGAAAGGTTTTAAGAGCTTTTTATTATCGATGGTTAAGACTAAAGGCAGGGAAACCGAAGGGTACATAGCACAGATTATACCGAGTTTTCACAAAGCGGCCAAACGGGATGTATCGGCTGCCAAAATGTGACGTTATTTTTAAGCGAGCCTTTTATCAGCCTTGTGGAGAACAATTTGAATATATTTTGAATACATCTCGAAGTCTTCGTCCGTCGTATAAATTGAAAGCTTGTTTCTAACTGCCACGGCGCATATTAAAAAATCAGTGTTTGAACCTTGTATTCCCTTTGATCGGCAATGATTGAAAAACTGGGCTGCTGTAAAATGAGATTGTCATCTATCTGTAAATTTGTTGCCATAGAGATCACCTCCTTAGAATTCACACATAATATTACACATTAGGTTGTGTGAAACCAAGTGGGGGATTTTTTAAATTCCTCAGCCTGATTCATACTGCGGACAGGGTTTTGCTTAAATGCCACCGAGTTTTGGCATGACCGCGGTGGCGAAACTCAAAACAAAAAAGAAGCCGCACATGTCGGTGACCGTTGTCAGTAGCGGGCTGGAAACCAGGGCCGGATCGAGTTTCAACCGCTTGAGAACGAGGGGCAACACACCGCCGAGGAGAACGGAAACCAGTGTGTTGGCCGCCAATGCCCCGCCGACCACAAATCCGAGCCACGGATTTCCCTTCCAGAGAAAGGCGACCCCGCCAAGCAGCAAGCCCAGCACCATTCCGTTGATGATCCCGACCCTGGCCTCCTTCAACAGCACCCACAGCAGCTCGCCCGGCCGGACCAGACCAAGGGAGAGTTCTCGCATGGATACCGCCACGGCCTGGTTGCCTGAGCAGCCGCTCATATCGCTGACCATGGGCAGAAAAACCGCCAGGGTAATGGCTGCTGCCAAGGTGTCTTGATATAGCGCTATGACGCTGGCAGCGATGATATTGAGAACAATGTTCATGCTCAGCCAGGACAAACGGCGTCCTGAACGGGAGAGCAACGGCATGGTCCGGAATTCCTCACCGCCGATGATACCGCTTAGCCGCAGAAAAGTTTTCGTCTTGCGTTTATTAACCGCCTCCTCGATGGCACTCGGCAGCACCACACCGACCAGTCGCCGCCCATCGTCCACTACCGGCACACCGAACAGGTGGTGTTCCTCGAAAAAATCCTGAAGCGTTTTGAGCGAAGCCTTGTCCGACACACTGAGAGGCGAAGAGAGCATCACCTGGCCGAGCAGGGTCTGCCGGTCCGGAAACAGCAGATCGTGCATGCGAAGCACGCCGGCCAGCTTCTTGTCCCGGTCGACAACATAAAAATACTGAACATGGTAGTCGACGTATTTACTCCGATTCGCCTGCAGATCATCGAGCACGTCCTGGATCGTATTGTCAAGTTTATAGGCTAGGAATTCTGAAATCATGAGTCCGCCGGCGCAGTCGGGTGCGTACTCCAAAAACATTCGCGCTTCTTCGGCGTCTTCCCGGTCCATTTTCGCCAGAATGGCCTGACTGGCATCCTCATCCATTTCGCCCAGCATATCGACAAGATGATCGCTGGTCAGCTCCCCCATAATAGCCGCCGCTTGCTCCGATGGCATATCCTCTACCAGATCCGCGGCCTGGGTTTCCGGGATGTCTTCAATCACATCGGCGGCATCCTCGGGACTGAGAAGACTCAGCAGACGTAACTGTTCTCCCCCGGTCAGTCGAGAGATCGTCCTGGCCGTCTCCGGCGGGCTGAGCGTATCAATAAATTTTATCAATTCATCGCTGTTTTCCGCAGCGATTAGTTCACTAAGCCTTTCCCATGGGGAAGTTAAATAACTCATCAATAACCTCATGTAACTATGGTCATTAAAGGACCGTTCGTCTCGGAATGTGCCGGCGGTATTCTTATGATAGTTGAAGTATACCTACAATAGTTAGGTCACGAATGCCAGGGTGTGTTATCCTTCCTCTCGGCATACATAATACACCTTGACGATATTATCTTCAAAGGATATC
Source organism: Desulfobacterales bacterium (assembly GCA_049666885.1). Lineage (GTDB taxonomy): Bacteria > Desulfobacterota > Desulfobacteria > Desulfobacterales > SG8-13 > JARFQH01. Next base: position 2,843 of record JBATHN010000676.1, on the reverse strand, counting down.
AGTGTCCCGGCCATGGGCATCAACAAGACTTGCAATGGCAACGCCGGGATCAGCGTGGATACTGCACAACGATTAGCCCGCTGTTTAGGCACCTCCCCGACACAAAAACCTTTTCAGACGATGAAAACCAAATCGGTGCTTTATCAAACAGATCAAATTCAGTGCTATGACGGCCGCGGACAGGAGATCGACTGCGCGGGAACCGGTCAGGATGGCGACATCCGCGCCGGTCATCCCTGGCCTGAGCCGCGTTTTGAGGAAAAAAATGCGGTTGTGAAAGATTTTCTCAGCGGCTTGATGTGGACGAAAAATGCTACCCCGACTGAGTTTCCCCAAACGTGGGGGGAAGCTTTTGAATATGTCAACCGGATGAATGCAGCATGCAGCCATGGACATGACGACTGGCGAGTGCCGAATCGGCGTGAGCTGTTCAGCCTGATCAGCCACAGCCGAGTCAATCCAGCGCTGCCGGCGGATCAACCCTTTACCAATGTTTTTGCAGGTTATTACTGGACGTCTAGCCCATGCGCCCAGTGGCCTAAACAGGCATGGTATGTAAATCTGGGCGGAGGTCGGGTATTTAAGGGGATGAAGCAGGGTTCCTATTTGGTCTGGCCGGTCAGACGTATGAAATCGGATAACCCGGTTGCCTTTTCCCGCCTGAAAACGGGTGATCGCTTCGAAACCTTCGACCACGTCGCATCCGATCGATCGACCGGATTGATGTGGTTGCGGTCGGCCATGGGTCCGGAAGACGTGGTGGACTGGTCCACCGCCCTGGCGGCCATACGTCTCATGAATGTAAGGTCAGCGTATGGATATGATGACTGGCGCCTGCCCAATATCCGGGAATTTGAGAGTCTGGTTGCGCTCGATCAGCACAGCCCGGCACTTCCCGAATCTGATTCGTTTCAAAATGTCGGCCAGGGGTATTGGTCGTCCACGACGAGTGTTTACGATACATCGTATGCCTGGGTTTTGTACACAGACGACGGCAACGTGGGCGTGGGGTTCAAGGCAAGAGCAGATTTTTCCGTCTGGCCGGTCCGCAGCTAAGGGTTCACGAAAAATAAGTTCGCAATTTTGGGCGTTGAGGCGCTCGGCCGGTAAGGCGCGAAAACGGATGCGGACGTTGTTTCATTGTTGATTTGTTTTGAGTTCATACAGTTTCAGAATCGTCTTGGTCGTGCTTCTCAAATTACCGTTACGCTTGGTTTCAATCCACGCTCCCGCGCGGAGAGCGACATCTGCCCTGAGCCGAATGAGGGAGCAGTCTCAGAATTATCCCAATGCGAGGAGCATCTTACGAATACCGCCTCAACTTGATATCTCAAGTTGTGGTTTCAAGTTGCCGATCCCTCCCAATGTCAGAGTCCTTTTGGGGCTATTCCTTAAAGAGTTATACGAGTGTGGGGTATGGGGCCATTTATTGTTTATTTGTTTCGAGTGAAAACAGATTCAGAATCGTCTTGGCCGTCGCAATCGACTCTCACCACGGCTCACCCTCTGAGCCGCCTAACTGTTTGTCGAATAACCTACATTCAGCCGTCAGGCCACTTCGCTTCGGTTGTCGCCTCGGAATTCAAAGACGCTTATCAATAATGGTAACGCCCTTGTACAAAATCGATTCTGTCATGCCCCACGACATAAACCAACCGATGCTCTTGAGTAATTCGACGGGACCAAACGCCTGATCCGAGAAACTTTAATGGTTCCGGTTTGCCGATTCCCTGAAACGGATCTCGCATAATGGCCTCGATTAATTGGAAAACGCGAAGAGCGGTCTTGCGATCTGTCTCCACCCAGTAACGTATGTCCTCCCTAAACTCTACCTGAAACACGGCTTCCCGATTCGTGACGGTGCGGGGCGTCTTCTTTTGGCGCCTACTCAAAACCGACCTCGCTGCGAAGCTCATCGATTGTGTGTACTGTACCGGCTCCTTTCCGAACCCGGTCTAATGCGGAGAGAAGCCGCTGCGCATTTTTGGGTGAACGAAGCAAATGTGCCGTTTCGAGTATGCCGGCCAACTCATCAGCCGTTATCATGGCGACATCTTCACATCCCCGTCTCTGGATAATTACCACCTCTCGATTTTTGGTTACTTCATCGATCAAAGAAGCCAATCGTGCTCTCGCATGGGTATAAGTTGTTTGAATTGTCATATCTGCCTCCACAATTTATGTACAGGACTACAGTACATATTAAAGCTGTGGATGTCAACACTGATAATCATCCTCATTCTCTTAATGGGCAACCACTGGAATATGTTTCAATCCACGCTTCCGCGCGGGAAGTGACCCACCACCGCGCTGGCCTCATATGTGTCAAAAAAATATTGGCAATTAATCTCTCACTTTGATTTTTTTGGATTGTGTGGGCTTCTCCTTCATGTGGAGTTGTTTCCTGCCTTTATCATGCTTTTCCTCTGCTTGCGTTTAAGCTGTTTTTGCTTATCGTCTTTGACCATCTGTTCAATTGAGCGCACCTTCTCCGGCCTCTCCTTACCAAACCTTTTAGAATAGAGGCCTTCAATAAATATCGGTAACGGCGCCTTCCAAGGCTCCTGTTTATGGTTGTCCAATTTACCGATTCTCTTAGGGTTCATCCCAAGTTCACGGGCCATTTGAATGTGGGCATGGGAAAGCTTGTGTCTCTTCCTCACATCAATCCAGATTTGATACTTGGGAGAATACTGTTTCTGTTTTGCCATATCTTTTTTCCACACTATCAGGGTTTTTTGAAACCTCGGGCAGCGCCAGCATGTCGACCAGATCCTGGCGGGTGAAGGTCTTGAGCAGTCCTGGGTCGTCTTCCTTTAAAACGCGCTCCATCAGGTCTTTCT
>JBATHN010000675.1:0-2736 GCA_049666885.1 Desulfobacterales bacterium | reverse complement strand
ATGGCTTGCTTCATCCGCGAAAATCTGATAGACGAATGCCAAGACAATACCGGAACCGAACCGCCGCTTTTTGCTCAACCCCCTCCAACGTCTCGGTCGGTGTTCTCGTTTATATAACGCGCGCCGCGGCGTCTTGAACATCTAAGAGTCCATATGACAAAACCAAAACGAACCAACGATATTTTGAAAAAGAGAAAAAAGCATCGGGTCGGGCGTGTCATTTTTCGCATCTTTCTGCTGTTCGTATTGATTTGCACGGTGACGGGCGGCCTCGGCGCTGTGGGTCTCTACTATAACATCAGCCGTGATTTGCCGAAGATTTCCACCCTAAAAGATTATCACCCGCCCATCATCTCAACTGTCTATGCCGACGACGGCCGCAAGATCGGGGAGTTTTTTAATGAGAGGCGCATTGTCGTGCCGTTGACCGATATACCCGATATGCTGATCAAGGCCTTTGTTGCCGCCGAAGACTCCCGCTTTTACACGCACCAGGGGATCGATCTTCTGAGCATAACGCGGGCCTTTATTAAAAATATCGAGGCCGGCAGCATCGTACAAGGCGGCAGCACCATCACCCAGCAGGTAACAAAATCCTTTTTGCTGACACCGGAAAGAAGTTACACCCGCAAGATGAAGGAGGCCATACTGGCCTACCGGATTGAAAAGGCCTTGAATAAAGAAGACATTCTTTACCTCTATCTCAATCAGATCTATTTGGGACACGGTGCTTACGGCGTGGAAGCGGCAGCCGAAAACTACTTCGGTAAAACCGCGCGCGACATGAACCTTGCAGAGTGTGCCATGCTGGCCGGTCTGCCCCAGGCGCCCAGCCGGTATTCCCCCTTCAAGTATCCGGATCGGGCCAAGCAACGCCAAATCTATGTCCTTAACCGACTGGTCGAAGAGGGTTACATCACCAATATCGAGGCCACGGAGGCTATCAACACCAAACTGGATATCAGGCCGCGGCGCAACTGGTACATTGAGGAGGTGCCCTTTTACACGGAATACGTACGCCAGTATATCGAAAAGAAATACGGTAACGAGGCGCTCTATAACGACGGCCTGCAAATTTACACCGCCGTCAATATCGACATGCAGAGGATCGCCCGGAAGGAAGTTGAAAAAGGGTTGCTGGATCTGGACAAGCGTCAGGGGTACCGCGGACCGCTTCAACATCTCGCGCCTGAAGCCATTGAAGCCTATGTGCAGGATCTCCAGAAACAATGGACCGAAACCGTTCCGGAAGCAGGGCAGACGGTAACAGGGGTTGTCGTTCAGGTGAGCGATGGCGAGAAGACCGTTGCCGTTCGCATGGGGGGTGGACAGGGAATTATCGACATCACGGACATGGACTGGGCCCGGAAGCCCAATCCCGAGGTCGCTTATCACGCCAAAATGATCAAACAGCCCGGTGACGCCTTGAAAAGCGGTGACGTGGTTCTGGTGCGTTTGAAAGGCAGGCGTGACGATTCTGATATTTGGAACCTGGCGTTGGAGCAGGTCCCCAAAGCTCAGGGAGCGCTCTTGTGCATCGAGGCTGAAACCGGCAACGTCAAGAGCATGGTCGGCGGGCGCGACTTCCGGGAAAATCAGTTCAACCGGGCCCTGCAATCCCGGCGCCAACCCGGTTCGGCCTTCAAGCCGATCATTTATGCCGCTGCGATCGACAAAGGATACACGCCGGCAACCGTCGTCATCGATTCGCCGATCGTGTTCAAAGACAGGGAGCAGGACTATAAATGGAAACCGAAGAATTACGGCCAAAAATTCTACGGACCCACCCTGCTGAGACAGGCGCTGGCAAAATCGAGAAACGTCATTACCATCAAAATAGTACAGGATATCGGCATCGACTATGTCATGGATTACGCTCATAAACTGGGGATCACCTCGACCTTGAACCGGGACTTGTCGATGGCTCTGGGGTCATCGGGTGTGTCTCTCTTCGAGTTGGTCAGCGCGTACTCCGTCTTTACTAACCACGGTTTTCGGGTAAACCCCTGCTTCGTGACGCGCGTGATCGATCGCAACGGTAATGAACTCGAAAAGTTCATCCCTGCCAAAGAAAAAGTGATCGATCCCAGCACGGCCTTTATTATGACCAGCCTGCTCGAAGGTGTGGTCCAGGACGGCACCGGCTGGCGCGCCAAAGCGCTCAATCGCCCGGTGGCCGGTAAAACCGGAACCACCAACGACCTCTACGACGCCTGGTTCATGGGGTTTACGCCGGAGTACACGGCCGGCGTGTGGGTCGGTTTTGACGAAGAGGCTTCCCTCGGGCAGTATGAAACCGGTTCCAAGGCCGCCAGCCCGATCTGGGTCAGTTTCATGGAGCAGATTCTGGCCGACAAACCGGTACAGATTTTTCAAGTGCCCGAGGGCGTGGTGTTCACCCAGATCGATGCCACGACCGGCTTGCTGCCGGTCGCCGAGTCCCCCAAAACGATTTTTGAATGTTTCAAGGAGGGGACGGTCCCCACGGAATACTCACCCCGACCGGGAGTGGCCACGGAACCGGAGCAGTTTTTCAAAATGGATATGTAGACAAATTGCTGCGCAATTTGTGACAACAAGAATGGGCGAAACGAACAAAAAAAATCTTGTTCATTTCGCCCCTTCTTGTTGGTGCTTGAAAGATTAGTTGCGGTTATTAATGGGCATTTGCCTTTGCCGTAGATTTTTCCTTTTTGAGCTTCTGCCGCTCTTCGATCGGCAGGATCAGAGTGGGAT
>JBATHN010000674.1:0-6500 GCA_049666885.1 Desulfobacterales bacterium | reverse complement strand
GTCTTGTACAAGCAGGGCATGCACGATTCGGGCGTGTGCCGGAGCCCGTCTGCGCCGAGGGGAAACACCTTGTCCAGTTTCGAGAAGCAATAAGGATAATCGCTTTTACGATGCTTCGGATCCGTGTTCGACATCTTTATACATCCTTCGTATGTCTCGCACACATGCACAGCAAGGGGGTTTCCGAGCGAGGCCTTTCACTGCGGCGGTTCAGGTGTCGATCTGGTCGAATTCCCGGTTGATGCGGGCAATATGACCCTGGTCGGCAAAACTATAATAGCGGTTGTTCCCGATGACAAGGTGCTCGTGCACAGTGATGCTGGTCACGCGGCAAGCAAAGATCAATCGTCGGGTGATGGCGATGTCGTCCGCCGATGGCTCCGGGTCGCCCGAGGGGTGGTTGTGCGCAAAGATCAGAGCCGCCGCCTGATTCTTCAGAGCCGCCCGCACGATTTCGCGTGGATAGACCGAGCTGGCGGTCAACGTCCCCTTAAAAAGCGTTTCGGTGGCGATCACACGGTTTTTGGCATCGAGATAGATGGCCCTGAAATGTTCCCGCTGCTTGTCCCGCATGCTGTGGTAGAGAAAATCGAACAAATCACGGGAATTGTTCAAGGGATTCTTGTTTTCGATTTTCCGGGCCAGGTAGCGGTCGGCAACGGCCTTGACCAACTTGATCCCGAAAAGGTTAATAGGCCCGATGCCCTCGACCTCGCAGAGGTCCTCGGAAGCAGCTTCCAGAACCCCCTGCAGGCTCCTGAACCTGGCCAAGGCGGTTTTGGCCGCACCCTTGCAATCCTTGCGGGGTGTTGCCAGGGTCAGCAGCAGCTCGATCACCTCGTAATCGTGAAACCCTTTCAACCCGGATGATAAAAACTTCTCCCGCAGTCTCTTCCGGTGGCCTGTGCCTTTGTGTGGTTGATTGACCGGCAATGAAGATTTCCTCTTAGCTTCTATCCATCAATGACCAGTAATTATCGGTATACCTCTAAATGGAGCCGGGTAAACGGATTTTAAAGCGGTCAACTGTTTGAGCGCATTAGCGAGAATTGGACCGAACAACAAGAAGGTATTTGTCGAATTGGTATTATGGGTAATAATATTAATCCTTTTTCAAATCCTCAGCCTTGTTCGGTTTTATTCTCGCTTTTGTGCGAGTTTTGAGCGCTTTAAAATCCGTTTACCCGGCGTAATATAGATAATCATCATTATTTTTACCGAGAATCTCTGATAAATGACCCTTTTCCGCATTCCCGTCATTCTTCATCCAGCTCGTATTTGAGCTCGCGGGTCATCAGGCGCTGAAGCGCGACCTCAGGTGCGAGATCATCATATAAAATGTGATATGTCGCGTGGCAGATGGGCATCTCGACGCCTATTTTCCGCGAAAGGTTGTAGACGGATTGGGATGTTTTCACCCCTTCGGCCACCATGCGCATTTCGGACAGGATGTCTTTGAGTTTCACGCCGCGCCCTATTTTCTGACCGAGGGTATGATTGCGGCTGAGCGTACCGGTGCAGGTCAATATAAGATCGCCGATGCCGGCCAACCCCGTGAAGGTGCGCGGTTTGGCGCCGAGTGCCACACCCAACCGCCGGATCTCCGTCTGACCGCGCGTTATGAGGGCCGCCCTCGTGTTCAGCCCGAGACCGAGCCCGTCGATGACCCCGGTTGCAATAGCAATGACGTTTTTCACCGCACCACCCAGTTCCACTCCCAGCACATCGTCGTTGGTGTAAACCCTGAAAGAAGACGTTGCAAATACATGCTGAACCAAAGCGGCGACGGCAAGATCCTTCGCGGCGACGGTCACGGCGGTAGGAAAGCCCATGGCGACTTCGCGCGCAAAACTGGGCCCTGAGAGAACGGCCAGCCGTTCTTGTGGAACTTGCGGCAGGGTCTGACTCAAGACGCCGCTCATGGTCAGGTGAGTGGTGTTCTCGATTCCCTTGGAGGCGGTTACGACGATGGCCTCCCGGGGGATATGCTCCCGCATCTGCGCCGTCGTCTCCCGCATCACATGAGACGGCACCACCACGAGCACCAGATCTTTGCCGCCGCTGGCCACGGCCATGTCTGCCGTGGGCTTTACGTTGGAGTCCAGGAGAATTCCAGGGAGAAATACCTTGTTTTCCCGCTCCTGCTCGATTTGGGCGATGACCTCGTTTTCATACACCCACAGGTCGATGCCATAGCCTTTAGCGGCCAGCAGATTGGCCAGAGCCGTGCCCCAGCTGCCGGCGCCCACAACACCGATCTTCAGGTTATCAACTGCCTTTTCTGACGGTTTCACCTGTGTCCACCTCACATCTAAAGGAGTCCGTCATTCGAATCCCTCCTTAAGCCGCTTAATCTTCTTCTATCCGTGCCGCACCGACCACCTTTTCGCCTTCCTCGATATCGATCAGCTTGACACCCTGGGTGTTGCGACTGATGACCGAAACACCGTTCACCGGAATCCGGATCAACTTGCCGGCGTCAGTCATCAGCATCACGTTGTCATCTTCTTCTACCAGCAGCAGGGCCACGACTTTTCCGTTACGCTCGCTGGTCTTGATCGTGATCACCCCCTTGCCGCCGCGCTTTTGAATGGGGTACTCGTCCACCGAGGTCCTTTTGCCGTAACCGTTCTCGGTCAGGGTGAACAGGGTCTGACCGTGGCTCAGCACCGCCATCCCGACGATGCAATCGCCTTTGGCGAGACGCATGCCCCTGACCCCCTGCGAGGTGCGACCCGAGGGCCGCACTTCGGCTTCGTGAAACCGGATCGATTTACCCGTGGCCGATACCAGAAACACGTTGTAGGTCCCGTCGGTCAACCGCGCCTCGATCAGTTCGTCTCCGCTAATGAGGGTAATGGCGATAATGCCGCCTGACCGGGGCCGACTGAATGCCATGAGGTCGGTTTTCTTGACCAACCCGTTGCGGGTAGTCATCAGGATGTGGTTACCGGGTTCGAAAACCGCTACGGCCATCACCGTGGTCAACTTTTCATCCGGTGCCAGATTGAGCAGATTGATAACGGCCTTACCGCGGCTCGTGCGTCCGGCTTGGGGTAAGTCGTACACCTTGCGCCAGTAAACCTTTCCCTGATTGGTAAAAAAGAGAAACGTGTGATGCGTGGAGGCCACAAAGAGGTGTTCGACAAAATCTTCTTCCTTGGTCCCCATGGCGGTCTTGCCCTTGCCACCGCGCCGCTGGATGCGGTAGAGCGTGATCGGATTACGTTTGATGTAACCGTCTTTGGAGATGGTAACCACCATGTCCTCCTCGACGATCATGTCCTCGATGTTGATTTCCGTGGTGTCGTGAACGATTTCCGAACGTCGGACATCTGCAAACTCTTTCTGGATTTCGGCGATTTCTTCTTTGATGATGCCCAGGACCAGTCGCTCGTTGCCCAGGATCTCTCTGAAACGGGCGATGTCCTTGAGCACGGCTTCATATTCTTCCACGATCTTTTCGCGCTCGAGCCCGGTCAGCCGCTGCAGGCGCATGTCGAGGATCGCCTTGGCCTGTATGATCGTCAAGTCGAACCGATCTATCAACCGCGTCCGGGCTTCATCCGGCGACCGTGAGTTTCTGATCAGAGCCACCACCTCGTCCAAGTTGTCCAGCGCCACCTTCAACCCTTGCAGGATGTGGGCCCGCTCCTCTGCCTTGCGCAGGTCGAATTTCGTCCGCCGCACGATGATTTCTTTGCGGTGGTAGATGAACTGCTCGAGGGTTTCCTTCAATGTCAGCAACTCGGGGCGCCCCTGGACCACGGCCAGAAAAATAACCCCGAAACTGCTTTCGAGGCGCGTGTGTTTGTAAAGCTGGTTGATGATAACCCCGGCGATCTGGTCTCTCTTCAATCCCAATGCAATGCGCATTCCCTCACGATCCGACTCGTCCCGGACATAGCGCAGCCCTTCGATCTGCCTGTTTTTGACAAGATCGGCAATCTGTTCGATCAGCCTGGCCTTGTTGACCTGGTACGGCAGCTCGGTGATGACGATCGTCTCGGACTGGGTCCGCTGGTCTTTTTCGACAATGATTCGCCCCCGCATCCGGACGATGCCGCGACCATTGCTGTAGGCGTCCTCGATGCCTTTGGTGCCGTAAATGATGCCGCCGGTCGGAAAATCAGGCCCCGGAATGTGCTTGATCAGGTCGTGCCATTCGAGCTGCGGATTATCGATCAGAGCCTTCGTGGCCTCGCAGACCTCGTTTAGATTGTGCGGCGGAACGTTTGTGGCCATCCCGACCGCTATTCCCGAAGACCCGTTGATCAACAGGGATGGAATCTTGGCCGGCATCACCGACGGTTCGCTCAGCGATTCGTCATAATTGGGCACGAAATCGACGGTTTCCTTGTCCAGGTCGGCCAACATTTCGTGCGCCAGGCGCGTCATCCGTATCTCGGTGTACCGCATGGCGGCCGGCGGATCACCGTCGACCGATCCGAAGTTACCCTGTCCGTCGACCATCGGATACCGCAGCGAAAAATCCTGAGCCATGCGCACAATGGTGTCATAGACCGCCGTATCGCCGTGAGGATGGTATTTACCGATGACATCACCGACGATACGCGCCGATTTCTTGTAGGCCTTGTTCCAGTCGTTTCTGAGCTCCCGCATGGCGAAGAGCACGCGGCGGTGGACCGGCTTGAGTCCGTCACGTACGTCGGGTAGCGCCCGTCCGATAATAACGCTCATGGCATAATCGAGGTAGGATTTGCGCATCTCGCTTTCGATACTGACCATGGCCGATTTCTCAGTTGGTATCATTTACTCACCTTGTTCTGTCGGTTTAGCCGGTTTGGTCCGTTGGCCCGTTTGCCCGCTAGCCCGTTAGCAGGTTTTGTCGGTTTAACCCGTTAAGCCGGTTTGTTTTGGTCGATCGGGTCAGGATTCAAAAACCGCTCAACCGGCCTAACGGGCTCAAACGGCTCAACAGATTCTTATATCACGTTTTAGACGGTTCGACCAGATTCTGATAACTGGCGTGATAGATATCCGTCAGGGTCAGAAAACCGGTGACCACAAGCGGTCCGAAAATGATTTCCAGGATGCCGAAAAGCTGCAGCCCGCCGATGATCGAGAGAAAAACCAAGAGGGTGTGCATCTGCACCCGCTGCCCTACCAATTTGGGTTTGAAAAAATATTCAGTCCCACCTGAGAGAAGCAAATAGAAAACGATGAAAAACACCCACCGAATCAAATTACGGGTATGGCGACTGTTTCGGCTTTCGTCCATTTAGCGACCCCGATTTTTTTATCGTTCGATTCTATTGTCCGGCAGGAATGGGAGGTGGTTGTCGAGATTCGCGATCAAGTGGGGATCAAACCGGCCCCGGCACTTTGGCGTCGGTCCCTTTTTCTAAATGAACGGATGATGTTGTGAAAACAATACAACCGCCATGGCCATCGTTCCGCTCGCGGCAGTTGTATGGCCATGGCATGGGCGTAAATATTTAACTGTTGCCGATCCGCGATTTCATCAAGGGTTCAGATCAGTTTCCAACCCAAAATTGGTCAATTTACGGCAAGTTCAAGAAAATCACTTTAAAGACGGGGCGGGTCAGCGGTAAAGCGCGTAATCGGACTCGTGTGCACCGCATGAGCGACTCCGCAGGCCTAAACTGCCCCATCGATCACGCCTTAGGCGTGATTGACGTCGTAATTGTGAAAAAGGGCCATTTTGGAGCGAAAACTACTGACTACCGGGCTATATAGGCCCCAACACCCAACAAGAGGATGGTTTCATAAATAAAAATGGCCGTGAGGTCGTTGAAAATGGCATAGACAATGCCACCGCCGATGATGGCCGGAACCCCACAAAACACCAGGATACCCAATTTTCTGGCTGTGCTCATGCTTTCCTCTGTCCTCACTGTCTTAGGTAGTTTCCGTCCATAAATGGCCCATTTTCGCAATTCCCCGCCTGCTTCGGGACAGGTCGGCGTCAATCGGCGGAATCGTTTGTGCGGCGTACAAAAGTACGCCTCCGCGCAATTCCTTGATTTCCTTGAACTTGCAAAAAATGGCGATTTCTGGATCGGAAACTTATCCCCTCCATAAAACCGCGGATGGGCACTAGGTGGTCGATCTCTTAGGCCCGCTTCGAAATGTCCATATTTTCTTGGCGCTTATAGCAATGGAGCCCGGTCGTGTAAAGAAAAAATTGGAATGAAACGCGCCGGAGGCCTCCTTGTTCGTGAGTCTTTTCATTCAACCGTTGTCCAGGTGGATAAAGAGAACACGCTGCTGTTCGACGGCTGAATCGCGACCGGAGGGTCGTTTTAACGCTCGACGAACATGGCCATCCCCATACCGCCGCCGATGCACATCGTGATGAGGCCGGTCTGATAGTCCTTGCGCTTCATCTGGTGCATTATGGTGACCATCTGCCGGGCGCCGGTGCAGCCGATCGGGTGCCCGAGCGAGATGCCGCTTCCCAGCTCGTTGGGCCGATCGTTTTCGATCCCGAGCTCGCGCATGCAGCCGATCGCCTG